>JBGUTM010000113.1:0-29978 GCA_045133075.1 Alistipes sp.
GTAGCCTCGTCAACAGTTACGTTCTCCAAAAGTGCGTTGCGGCGGATAGCGTTCCAGATATCGGGCTCGTTCTCCTTAGAGAGGTTGATAACCTTAGCGTAGCAACCACCCTCGAAGTTGAATACGCCCTCGTCGTCCCAACCGTGCTCGTCGTCACCGATAAGCTGGCGCTTGGGGTCAGTTGAGAGGGTAGTCTTACCTGTACCTGACAAACCGAAGAAGATAGCTGTCTCACCCTTCTCGTTAGTGTTAGCAGAGCAGTGCATTGAAGCCATACCCTTCAAAGGAAGCAAGTAGTTCATATAAGAGAACATACCCTTCTTCATCTCACCACCATACCAAGTGTTGATGATAACCTGCATCTTCTCGGTGAGGTTGAACACAACTGCGGTCTCCGAGTTGAGGCCGAGCTCCTTGTAGTTCTCAACCTTAGCCTTCGAAGCGTTGAGTACAACGAAGTCGGGCTCGCCGTAAGCCTCAAGCTCTGCATCGGTCGGGCGGATGAACATATTCTTAACGAAGTGTGCCTGCCAAGCAACCTCCATAATGAAGCGAATCTTCAGGCGCGAGTTCTCGTTGGCACCGCAGAAGGTATCAACAACGTAGAGCTTCTTGTTCGAGAGTTCCTTCGAAGCGAGAGCCTTGAGCTCTGCCCACGCAGCCTCGGTTACGGGCTTGTTGTCGTTCTTGTACTCGTCCGAAGTCCACCAGATGGTATCTTTCGAGGTCTCGTCCATTACGAAGAACTTATCCTTGGGCGAGCGGCCAGTGTAGACGCCGGTCATCACGTTCACAGCACCCATCTCGGTTACCACACCCTTGTCGAAGCCTGTAAGGCCGGGCTTGGTCTCCTCACGGAAGAGCTCATCATACGAAGGGTTGTAAACCACCTCGGTAGTACCGGTAATACCGTACTTTGTCAAATCAATTTTTGCCATAGTTTTTAATATGTTTTAATTAAACCTCTAATCCTTTTTCTTTTTATACTGCGATCATTAGCTTTTGCCGTTGGTTGTTGGCTTTTTTTTGCTTCGCACGGCACTCTCTGCTCCGCGCCCCGTGCTATTTCTCGTTAGCCCCTTTTTCGGCAATCTAATTCACGGCGCAAAGATATATCTTTTTTTTGTTTTGTGAAAAAAATAACACTAAATTTTTGGGGTAATTTTCTGGAATTACACAAATAGTGTTCCTTTTGGGGAATTGAGGCTCTCTCCGCAGACTATTTTCCTCCCGTTTTTAGGGTGAAAACAGAGCTTTTTTCTCGGCTTGCTGCGGTTGATGTTTGATTATTTTTTGGGGGTAGGGAGTTTAAGGAGTTTAGGGAGTTTAGGGATTTTGTGTAGGCACTCCTCTATACTTAAACATCTCAAGTTCTCGACACTCTCCAAACGCCCTATCAAACTGCACAAAAGACCCTTGGCCTTCCTTGAAAGACGACAAATAAAAAGCAGTTGCCCGAATGGTGAATTTTTACTATCTTTGCCGCGTCTTATAATAACACGTTATTATGAAAACCGATTTTCTGGTTATCGGCTCCGGCTCTGCCGGTTTGAGCTTTGCTCTGAAGGCCGCAGCCCACGGGCACGTCACTGTAGTCACGAAGGGAGAACTTGTTGAGTGTAACACAAACTATGCGCAGGGAGGAATCTGCTCGGTAACTTACGAGCCCGATACCTTCGAGAAGCATATCGAGGATACGCTGGTATGTGGCGCGGGTCGCTGCGATAGAGAGGCCGTGGAGATTGTGGTGCGCAATGCCCCCGAGGCCGCAAAGGATCTTATCAATTGGGGTGTGCAGTTCGACAAGAGCGAGGATGGTCGTTTCGACCTCCACCGTGAGGGCGGTCACTCCGAGCACCGCATCTTGCACCATAGCGACCTGACGGGTGCCGAGATCGAACGAGCCCTCATCGAGCGAGTGCGTGAGCACAAGAATATCACCGTGCTGGAACACCACTTTGCCATCGACCTGCTGACACAACACCACTTGGGCGAGATTGTGACGCGCCACACACGCGGTCTGGCCTGCTTTGGAGCCTATGTCCTCAACACCGACACCGATGAGATAATAACAGTGTTGGCGAAGTTTACGGTGGTTGCTGCGGGAGGTTGTGGTAACCTCTACAACACCACAACCAATCCGTTGGTGGCTACGGGTGACGGTATCGCTATGTGCCACCGCGCCAAGGCCCTGACCAAAAATATGCAGTTTATCCAGTTTCACCCCACCTCGCTCTACAATCCGGGTGAGCGCCCCTCATTCCTTATCACCGAGGCGATGCGTGGCTATGGAGGTATCCTGCGTCTGCAGAACGGACAGGAGTTTATGGATAAGTACCACCCGATGCGCTCGCTCGCACCCCGCGATGTGGTAGCACGTTCGATTGATCACGAACTGAAGATTCGAGGTGAGGAGTTTGTATACCTTGATGTTACGCATATGCCCGCCGAGGAGACCCGCCGCCACTTCCCCAACATCTACGAGAAGTGTCTGTCGATAGGTATCGACATTACGAAGGATATGATTCCCGTATGTCCGGCAGCTCACTACTGCTGTGGCGGTGTTACGGTGGATGGCAATGCCCAGAGCAGCATCAAGCGTCTTTATGTCCTGGGAGAGAGTTCCTGCACGGGCCTCCACGGAGCCAACCGCCTGGCCTCAAACTCGCTCACCGAGGCGGTGGTATATCCCGAGCGTGCCGTGAAACACGCCCTCAAGACACTCGATAAGGTTGAGTGGCAGGAGGGTATTCCCGACTGGGACTTCGAGGGTACGGCCGAGGCGGAGGAGATGGTGCTTGTGTTGCAAAATCGCAAGGAGCTGCAGAGCATTATGTCAAACTATGTGGGTATTGTTCGTTCGAACCTGCGACTGGAACGCGCAATGAAGCGTCTGACCATCATCTGGCAGGAGACCGAAGGACTCTACAACCGTACCAAGCCCTGCCGTGAACTGTGCGAGTTGCGCAATATGATTGCCGTGGCATACCTCACAATCAAACAGGCGCGTGAGTGCCGTGAGTCGGTGGGATTGCATTACACCATTGACTATCCACCGGTAAAATAAATTCAAAATTCAGAATCCAAAATTCAAAATTAACGGCCAACAGCCAAAACTTATGACTTTACAAGAAGAGATTTTACGCCGTAGAACATTCGCAATTATTGCACACCCCGATGCGGGAAAGACCACGCTGACCGAGAAACTGCTCCTCTTCGGAGGTGCTATCCACGTTGCCGGTGCCGTCAAAAGTAATAAGATTCGCAAGAGCGCGACATCCGACTTTATGGAGATAGAGCGTCAGCGCGGTATTTCGGTGGCAACATCGGTTATGGGCTTCGAGTATAAAGATGTGAAGATTAACATCCTGGATACCCCCGGTCACGAGGACTTTGCCGAGGATACATACCGTACCCTTACTGCCGTAGATTCGGTAATCATCGTCATTGATGGTGCAAAGGGTGTCGAGGCGCAGACGCGCAAACTTATGGAGGTGTGCCGTATGCGCAACACCCCCGTCATCGTCTTTATCAACAAGCTCGACCGCCCCTGCAAGGAGCCCTTTGACCTACTGGATGAGGTGGAGCGTGAGCTGAAGATTGGTGTGCGTCCCCTGGCATTTCCTATCTCGAGCGGTACGACATTCAAGGGTGTATATAACCTCTATGAGCACAACCTCTCGCTCTTTACCAGCGATGAGCGACTCACGGCCGATGCCTCGACCGTGGAGATTGAGGATATCTCGCAGCCTGTGCTGAACGACTATATCGGCGAACGCTACGCTAACCAATTGCGTGAGGATGTCGAGTTGGTTGAGGGTGTATACGACCCCTTCGACCGCGAGACCTACCTGCGTGGTGAGGTGGCACCCGTATTCTTCGGCTCGGCAGTGAACAACTTCGGTGTGCGTGAGCTTCTGGAGTGCTTCATCCGCATTGCACCCTCGCCTCGACCCTCGACTACCGAGAGCCGACCCATCAATCCCGATGAGGCAAAGATGAGCGGTTTTATCTTCAAGATTCACGCAAATATGGATCCCAATCACCGCGATCGTATCGCCTTTATGAAGATATGTTCGGGTACCTTTGAGCGTAACAAAAACTACCTGCACGTTCGTAGTGGCAAGCAGCTCAAGTTCTCGTCACCCACGGCGTTTATGGCCGAGAAGAAGTCGGTGATCGACTTTGCCTACCCGGGAGATATTGTGGGTCTGCACGATACGGGTACATTCAAGATTGGTGACTCATTCTCGGAGGGCGAAAAACTCAAGTTTACGGGTATCCCTTCGTTCTCGCCCGAACTCTTCCGCTATATCGAGAATGCCGACCCGATGAAGTTTAAGCAGCTGGCCAAGGGTGTGGATCAGCTTATGGATGAGGGTGTGGCGCAGCTCTTCACCTCGAGCCTTAACGGACGTAAGATTATCGGCACGGTGGGACAACTCCAGTTTGAGGTTATCCAGTATCGACTCGAGCACGAGTATGGAGCTAAGCGTCGCTGGGAGCCTATATCTATATATAAGGCTTGTTGGATCGAGAGCGATAATGCCGAGCAACTGGCCGACTTCAAACGCCGCAAGCATACCAATATGGCTGTCGATAAGCACGGCCGCGATGTCTTTCTCGCCGACACGAGCTATGCTCTGGCTCTGGCGCAGGAGAACTTTAAGGATATACGCTTCCACTTCACATCGGAGTTTTAGGAGCGCATCATACATAAACAGTAGGAGCCTGTCTGCAACTTGTCAGACAGGCTCCTGAACGCTAAAGGGGAAGTAGTTAGCGTAAATCTCTATGATATTTATTTGATTGCAGGTGGTGTTGCCGTCTCGACTGCAGGTACAGAGCCCTCAGTTGTGCCATCTGCCGGTGTTTCGGTCGGCTTGGCCACATATTTGGGTTGTGCCAGCTCCGAGAGTTTTATCTCCTCGCGAGTGATGTAGGCCTTGGGGAAGTTGGGCGTGATGCGTCCCAGCAGCACAATGGCCTCCTCCGAGGTTACACACCCTCCGACCAGAACCTTGAAGTAGGGGTTTTCGTAGTCCATATGGCTGTGCACATCGGGATAGAGTGCGTTGAACGAGAGAATTGCCGCCTCGGCATTGGCTCGCGCCGAGCTGCCGTTGTCGAAGAAGATGACAATGCGAAAACCCTTGATAGTTGTCGGGCTCTGCGAGGCATCGGCCTTACGTACGGCATCGGCAGCAGTGCCAACCTCCTGCACCATAATACGGCCTGTGGTCCCGAGCGAGTCGTTGAGTGCAGGCTCGGCGAGCTTCGCCTTGAAATTTTCAATCTTCTGGGCCGATACACCGCCACATACCAGCAGTGAGATAGCCAACATTAAGACCCTTTTCATCATCTTATTTCTACTTGTTTATAAAACCAGACTCTTAAACCCCTGAGCCGGGATGCCGACACTCTTAAGTGCTTCGGCCATAGGGATATTATCTTTGTGTATCTGCTTGCGGATGGCTCCGACCTTGGCCTCGGCATCCAGCGCAATAAACATATTGTCCAATTCACCACGCAGAAGTTTGGTCATCACTGCATAGGCAATTACCGATCCTTCGAGCTTGAGCGAAACGGGCACTCGTACACTCGAGATAACCTTTTTGGGTAGCGCGACCTCCTGGTTCAGGACAATGGTTGCGACCCTCTTCTCGCCTAGGAAGATACCAATCTCGCCACCGATCACCGTGACATCCGAACGCAATCCGTTGCTCACCGAGAGCAGGATATCTCCGGACAAACCTTTGCCACGCTCCAACCCCTCGAACTTCTCGATGGAGATGGTACCCCGATCGGTTGCCGCGGGCAACACTTCGCCACCGCGCTTTTTACACGAGGTTGTGACAGCCACCACAGCGACACATAGTGCCATTATTGCAAAAAATCTCTTCATCTTACGCCTTTGTTACCGTTCAGCCGTATATATCTGCGCAATGCCAAAACTCTGGCTTTGTGCCTTGCAGTTCTTGAACCCCGCCCGGCTGAGTATCTCCATAAATCGCTCGGGTGCAGGGAACTCATCAACCGAGGAGGGTAGATAGTCGTATGCTGCTCCGTCACGCGAAATGAGTCGGCCGATAAATGGCAACACCTTGTGCGAGTACCAGCGGTAGAGGGCACCGAAGATACGGCTACGGGGGGTTGAGAACTCCAATATAACGATATGGCCTCCATCGTTTATTGTGCGGTGCATCTCGCGCAAGCCTAACTCCAGATTCTCGAAATTGCGGACTCCGAATGCTACCGTTGCCACATCAATACTGCCGTCAGTTACCTCCAGATGTTCGGCATCGCCCACTGCCAGTGAAATCTTCTCGGCAAAGCCTCGCTCGGCCACCTTTCGGCGGGCAATTGCGAGCATCTGCTCCGAAAGGTCTACGCCGTGGATGTGGCAATCCTCAATCTTGCAAGCCATCGCAATAGCCAAATCGCCCGTGCCTGTGGCCACATCGAGAATCTGCTTGGGGTGCATACGGCGCACTATGCGCACTACGCGGCGGCGCCATACGCGGTCGATACTTATTGACAAAATATGGTTTAGTCGGTCGTATGTCGGGGCGATATTATCAAACATATCGCGCACCTGCTCCTTCTTGGAATCTTCCTGATTGTATGGTTTCATAGCGACAAAGGTAGCAATTTTTTGGTTATTCGTAACGCATAGCCTCCTCAGGCTTGATGGATGCGACAATTCGGGCCGGCAGCACCAGCAGTAATACTATGACTGCCAATACTCCGGCATTGAGAGTCACCGGCCACCACCCCTCGAGCGATACGGGGACTGCCGATACCATATATCCTGCCGGGTCGAGTTTGAGAATGTGTGTCCATCGCTGCACAAGGCATAGCCCGAAGCCGACCAGATTGCCCCACACCATACCTCTCATCACCAAAAATGCGGCACGATAGAGGAATATGCGTTGCAGGGAGCTGTTGTTCATTCCCATAGCCTTCAGCACACCAACCATTCGTGTGCGCTCCAGCACCATAATCAGCAGTGCCGACATCATATTGAAAAGGGCTACGGCTATCATTATCACGATTATAACCACGGCATTGACGTTGTGGGTCTTGAGCCAGTTAAACATCAGACTGTAGAGTTGCTCGACACTCATAGCCATCAAATTTACCGCTTCATCCCCACCCCTGAACAGAAGTTCGCTATTGACCCTCTCGGTAAACTCCTCCACACGGGCGAAGTTGTCGGTGGTGATCTCATAACCCGAGATTGTGCGGTCGTCCCATCCCGAGAGGCGTTGTACATTGCGGATATCGGTCATCGCCAGACCCTTATCCATCTCATCCATACCCGTAGAGAATAGGCCGCAGACCTTGAAACGATCGCGGTGCGGCAGGAACTCCTCCTCGACAAAGAGCATCTCCACGCGGTCGCCAACACCAATGTTGAGGTGGTCGGCAACAACCTTTGGTAGTAGGATATCCTTATATCGGACCTCCTCGCCCACGCGCGGCAGGTCGCCCTCGACCAGCGCCTCGGCAAAGAAGGTGGGGTCGTAATCTTCGCCTACACCCTTCAGCACTATGCCGGCGACACCCTCCGGGGTCTTGATGACTCCACCCTTGAGCGCATAGGTGCTCATCGAGCGGAATCCCTCGACCGAACGCAACACCTTTTCGACACTGTCGCTACGCTCTATGGGAGAGGATTCGAGCGAGTTTGAGTTGCGGATGTATGTAACCTGAACATGGGAGGTGAACCCCGTCATTTTGCGGGCAATCTCGGACTTGAATCCCATCACTACCGCCATTGTCACTATCATCACGGCCAGCCCTATGGCCACCGAAGCGGTGGCGATACGCACCATAACATTGGGTTTGGTGTTGGTGGCGTGGTGAGCTGTGCGGTCGGCTATAAAGTATTCGAGATTCATTGTTTGGGCTGTGAGTTGTTGGATGTTTTTATCCGTAAGAGTTAATATAACGTCTTATCGGCTTTTGCCTCCCAGGCTCGGAATGCCGCCAGTGCCTTGTCGCGCATTATGTTATTGCAGGGGATGGCTCGCTCGGAGTAGGGCAGGGCTATCTCATCATAGATGAACGAATCATCGAAATTGATAGCCTTGGCATCGGCCTTGGTGTTGCCGTAGAAGATTCGCGAAATGCCGGCCCAATAGATTGCGCTCAAACACATCGGACAGGGCTCGCACGAGGTGTAGATAGTGCTCCCCTCCAGCTTGAAGGTGCCCAATTTTTGGCAGGCAGTACGGATTGCACTCACCTCGGCGTGGGCTGTGGGGTCGTTGTTGGCCGTCACGCGATTGGTGCCGGTGGCCAGCACCTCCCCATCACGCACGATGACCGCACCAAAGGGTCCGCCGCCGGTAGCTACATTCTCTACCGACAGCTCTATGGCCATCTGCATAAAATGCTCATCTTCGGGCGTTATGATAACCGCGGCACTCTTATTGTTCTCCTTCATACCATTCAAAATAAAACAATCGATGCACCATCTCCACAATCCGTGCCCCGACTTGTTCGATTGGGCTTAAACTACGTTTACAAAGCACAATTTTGACAAAATTAAACAATTTTTCTTATTTTTGTGCGTCTGTAATAACAGATACTATAAATTTAGCAAAAAATGACACTTTTCAATCTATTGACCATCCAGAATTATGGCGCGGGGTACGCAAGTAACTACGCAGGAGATGCAATGTCCACATTCACCACCTCCGATGCCTTTATTCTCACGATTATAATCGCCCTGGTGGGCTTCTTCGTGCAGGCGCGACTGCAGTCGGTATTCAAAAAGTATTCGCAGGTGTGGTTCCCCGGAGGTATGACCGGCGCGGAGGTCGCCGAGAAGATGCTGCGCGACCACAATATCCGCAATGTGAAGATTACTCACGTAGGCGGACACCTGACCGACCACTTTGACCCGCGCACGATGACCGTAAACCTGAGCGACAGCGTCTACTCGAGCCGTAGTATCGCCGCCGCAGCCGTGGCCTGCCACGAGTGCGGACACGCCATCCAGCACGCACAAGGATATGCTCCCCTGGCGTTGCGCTCGAAGTTGGTGCCTCTGGTGAGCTTCTCATCGAGCATCGCAACGTGGGTAATCATCGGCGGTTTGATACTTATGGCATCTACCAATAACGAGACCCTCTGCTGGATAGGCATCGGCCTTGTGGCGATGTCGGCACTCTTCTCGATAGTCACGCTGCCCGTGGAGTATAACGCCTCGGAGCGAGCTCTGGCGTGGTTGGAGTCGAGCCGCACACTGCAGGGCGAAGAGTTGGATGGTGCCCGCATAGCGTTGCGCTGGGCGGCACGCACCTACTTGGTGGCAGCCCTCTCGGCCATCGCTACCGTGCTCTACTACATTACCCTTATCACGGGTCGCCGTAATGACTAACGCTCCTTACACAGATCAGACTATAAACCAAATAAACAAATGATGAAAAAAGTTTTTATAGCAGTAGCTGTCTTGCTGCTATCAGCAGTAGTGAGTTTTGCAGTTACACGTTGCGACAGTCAGCCTGAGGCAAAGTATGTTTTCTACTTTATCGGTGATGGTATGGGCATCAATCAGGTGCGCGGTACCGAGATATACAACTGTACAAAGTGTGGCTGTGGCAGAGATGAAAAACTTACATTCTCGGAGTTCCCTGTGCAGGGATTTATGACCAGCCATTCGGGTACGTCATTGGTTACCGACTCGGCAGCAGCCGGTACCGCTCTGGCAACGGGCGATAAGGCGCGTAACGACCAGGTGGGCCTGGATGTGGAGGAGCGTCCCTCGGCTTCGCTGGCCGACATAGCCGAAAAGAGAGGGTATATGAGGGCTATTGTGAGCAATGTGGCGGCTAATCACGCCACGCCGACCGTCTTCTTTGCGCACCAGACCAACCGTAAAGATTATGAGGATATCACGCGCCAGACCCTCGAGTGCAACATCAACTTCTTGGCGGGTGCAAGCCTTATTGACGAGAAGGATAATGCCCCCTTTGCCGAGCGATGGATCGAGAAAGCAAAGACTATGGGTTGGAGTGTGTTGCGCAATGCGGATGAGGCTGCTGCGTGCGATAACGACAAGGTACTTCTGCTTGCCGACACCTTGTCGCGTGAGACTATGCGTTATGCCATCGACTGCCATGACAAAGATGTGAAACTCAAGGACTACACTGCGGCAGCTATCGACTATCTCGAGCGTAAGTCGCCCGATAAGTTCTTTATGATGATCGAAGGCGGCCACATTGATTACGCTCTGCACAATAACGATGTGGTCTCGGCTTTCGAGGAGATTAACGATATGGATGAGTCGGTGAGACTGGCTCTCGAGTTCTACGAGCGTCACCCTGACCAGACTCTCATTGTTGTGGTTGCCGACCACGAGACCGGTGGCCTGCACCTGGGCGGTTACAACTCCTATGCACTCTATATGGAGAATCTCATCCACCAGCGTAGCTCGATCGAGTCGCTCACCCTGCAACTGCGTCACCTGCGCTCTACGGGCCGTGGCTCGTGGGAGAATGTGAAGGCGTTGCTCTGTGAGCAGTTGGGTCTGTGGGGTCCCGTGAAGGTTTCCACTGAGGAGGATAAGGCTCTGCGACAGGTATATCAGCGCAGCTTCATCGAGGGTACGGATAACACCGTGGTAAGTCTCTATGCCGATAATGAGCGTCTGGCTTTCGATGCGATAATGTTGCTGGCACGTAAGGCTCACATCACCTGGACAACGATGACCCACACGGGTTCTCCCGTGCCCTATTACGTGAAGGGTGTCGGCGCTGAGACATTCGAGGATGTGAGGGATAATACCGACATCCCGCAGCGTATAGCCAAACTTATGGGTGGCTCACTGCCCTACAAAGAGTAGTTTTCGGAGAAGATGTCAAATCTGACGGATATGAATAATATAACCTTTGACCACAATCTATTCCTTTGGCTTAACTTCGATGGCGGAGTGGGTATGGACAAGTTGATGACCGCCGTGTCGGGAGTTGCGATGTGGGTACCGCTCTATCTGTTCATTCTTTGGCTTGTATGGCGCAAGGAGGGATGGAAGGGCTTGGTTGCCTTTATTATCTGTGTTGCATTGGCTATGGGCCTGGCGGATATGCTCTGCGGAATTTTCAAGCATAGTGGAATGTTGAAACATCTCTGGGAGAGTTTTCCGGTGCGCCACCGTCCTATGTTCGACCAGGCTGTGCGCGATATGACACATGTCGTATCATATCGCCACGGAGCCTTCGGCACAGTCTCGGCACACGCTGCGACCACCTGTGCGATGGCGGTAATCTCATCACTCATCATTCGCAAAGGGTGGTATACAAGCCTGATTTTTGGAGTGGTATTGCTAATTTCGTACTCGCGAATATATCTGGCGTGTCACTTCCCGCTCGATATCGCTTTGGGCCTTATGATAGGTGTGGTTACGGGCGTTGCGATGTGGTTTTTGTGGCGCAAACTGACCGAAATACTCCGAAAATATGGAAAAAGTGGTGCATAGTGTCCGATTTTGACACTAAATCACTATCTTTGCAGACAAATTATTATGAAATAATAAAATAAGATTTCAGATATGAGCATCGAACAACACAGCGAACAAGAGCAACTGCGCCGTCAGTCGCTTGCCGCTCTGCGCGAACTTGGCATCAACCCTTATCCGGCTGCACGCTATGACGTGACAGCTACGGCAGGCGAGATTGCTGCAAACTTTGACCCCGAGAAGAGTAACTTCCAACAGGTACGAATTGCAGGTCGTATGATGAGCCGCCGAATTATGGGTAGCGCATCGTTCTTTGAGCTGCAGGATCATACCGGCCGTATTCAGGTATACATCCGCCGTGATGATGTCTGCCCCGAGGGCGACCCCACGCTCTACAACACCGTATTCAAGAAGCTGCTCGATATCGGCGACTTTGTCGGCGTAGAGGGCTTCGCATTCCGTACCAACACCGGCGAGTTGTCGGTACATTGTCAGAAGTTTACACTCCTGTCGAAGTCGTTGCGTCCTCTGCCCGTAGTGAAGGAGAAGGATGGACAGACATTCGATGCCTTCACCGATCCCGAGGTGCGCTATCGTCAGCGTTATGTGGACTTGGCAGTGAATCCCCACGTCCGTGAGGTCTTCGTTAAGCGTTCGAAGATTATCTCGACTATGCGCGAGTTCTTCAACTCGAAGGGATACCTCGAGGTGGAGACCCCGATCTTGCAACCCATTCCGGGTGGTGCATCGGCTCGCCCCTTCATCACTCACCACAACGCCCTGGATATCGACTTCTATATGCGAATAGCTACCGAGTTGTATCTCAAGAAGCTTATCGTGGGTGGATTTGATGGCGTGTACGAGTTCGGTAAGAACTTCCGCAACGAGGGTATGGATCGTACCCACAATCCCGAGTTTACCTGTATGGAGATCTACGTTGCCTACAAGGACTATAAGTGGATGATGGAGTTTACCGAGCAGATGCTCGAGAAGGTGGCCATCGCTACCAACGGCACTACCGAGCTTGAGATTGAGGGTAAGCAGATATCGTTCAAGGCTCCCTTCCGCCGCCTGACGATGACCGATGCCATCAAGGAGAAGACCGGCTACGATATCACCGGCCAGTCGGAGGATGAGATTCGTGAGGCTTGTAAGCGTCTGAATGTCGAGATTGACGAGACAATGGGTAAGGGTAAACTTATCGATGCCATCTTCGGCGAGTACTGCGAGGGTGATCTGATTCAGCCAACCTTCATCTGTGACTATCCTATCGAGATGTCGCCCCTATGCAAGCGTCACCGCGATAACGAGAACCTCACCGAGCGTTTCGAGCTCTTTGTTAATGGTAAGGAGTTGTGTAACGCCTACTCGGAGCTCAACGACCCGATTGACCAGCTGGAGCGCTTCCAGGAGCAGCTCAAGCTCTCGGAGAAGGGTGATGACGAGGCTATGTTTATCGATATGGACTTTGTTCGTGCGTTGGAGTATGGTATGCCGACCTGCTCGGGTATGGGTATCGGTATCGATCGTCTTACAATGTTTATGACGGGTCAATCTTCGATTCAGGATGTTCTCTTCTTCCCCACGATGCGTCCCGAGAAGAAGGTGGTAAACGATCCTGTTGAGAAGTATACCGAGATTGGCGTCCCTGAGGAGTGGGTGCCTGTAATTCAGAAGATGGGCTATATCACGGTCGAGTCGCTCAAGAAACTCGCTCCGGGTAAGTTCTTCAACGACCTCTGTGGCTTCAATAAGAAGAATAAGCTGGGCCTGAAGGCTCCCGCAATGGAGGATGTAAAGCGTTGGTGCGAGGAGTAATAATTCCTAACAGAGCAGAACTATGGCGGGCAAAAGAAAGTTATATTCGTGGCGTAATTTGGCTATTGCGCTGGTTGCGATTGCTGCGCTGGTGCTGATGACCTTAAGTGTCGAGCATCTTGCGCCGGAGTGGATTTTCTTCACGGTCTGCATACTGCTTCTCTATGGGTTGATTTATATCTTTGCCCGACAGTTGTACTCCAAGATTAAGGCTCCGCAGTGGGGCTTGGTGGTAGCAACGGCGTGTGTGGTGCCACAGATGGTGGTACATCCGCTCATCCAGGCTCTCCTGGTTGATGATGTTTACAGCGAAGGCCAAGGTATGGGCATATCGTTTATGGTAAGCTCGGTCACCGTATTGTTGATATTTATAATTTCAAGTTTAATATTCAAAAAAAGAGATCAAAAATGAGAAAAAAGATTGTTGCCGGCAACTGGAAGATGAACACTCTTCCCGCCGAGGGCGTTGAATTGGCTAAGAACGTAGCTGCTGATCGTGCAAGCGTTTGCGAGTGCGTAAACTTTATTGTATGTCCTCCTTTTACCCACCTCTCGCAGGTCGTAGAGGCTCTGAAGGGTACCGACATCAAGGTTGGTGCACAGAACTGCGCTGCTGAGGCTAAGGGTGCTTACACCGGTGAGGTTGCTGCATCGATGATTGCAGCTCTGGGTTGTGAGTATGTAATCCTCGGCCACTCGGAGCGTCGTCAGTACTATGGTGAGACTTCCGAGACCCTCAACAAGAAGATGGAGCAGGCTTATGCTAATAACCTCGTGCCCATCTACTGTGTAGGTGAGAACCTCGAGGAGCGTGAGGCTGGCAACCACTTCGCAGTTTGCAAGGCTCAGATTGAGGAGGTAGTTTTCAACCTCACTGAGGAGCAGTTCGGCAAGCTCGTTATCGCTTACGAGCCGGTTTGGGCTATCGGTACTGGCAAGACTGCTACCGCTGAGCAGGCTCAGGAGATTCACGCATACATCCGCGAGGTTCTTCGTAGCAAGTTCGGTGCAGCGGCTGAGGAGTGCCCCATCCTCTATGGTGGTTCGTGCAAGCCTTCGAACGCAGCAGAGATCTTCGCTAAGGAGGATGTTGATGGCGGTCTGATTGGTGGTGCAGCCCTTAAGGCTGAGGACTTCCTCGGTATCGGTAAGGGTTTCTAATCTAAAAAACCAAATAGGCAATGTTTGGGCTGTTCGCAAAGGGCAGCCCAAATTTATAAAACTATGCAGGAGAAAAGCATAAACATCTCGGATTTCGACTATCCGCTGCCCGATGAGCGTATCGCCAAGTTCCCGCTGGCGGAGCGTTCGTCATCGAAACTACTCGTCTACAAGGGTGGTGATATCTCGCATCGCCGATTTGCCGACCTTGGCGAGGTGTTACCCGAGGGTACGCTGCTCGTATTCAACAATACGAAGGTTGTTCGCGCAAGACTTGTAATGCACAAGGAGTCGGGGGCGAGAATTGAGGTATTCTGCCTCGAGCCGCATGCTCCGGCCGACTATGAGCACGCCTTTGCGGTTAAGGGCTCGGCAGAGTGGAGTTGCATTGTGGGCAACCTGAAGAAGTGGAAGTCGGGAGAAGTCGCCATCCACTTCGAAAAGGAGGGTACGCCCTACTCTCTGCGAGCAACAATTACCGAGCGCGGCACACGCGAACATATCGTCCGCTTCGAGTGGAATGCCGATATGACCTTTGGTGAGTTGCTCGAGTATCTGGGACGTATTCCGATTCCGCCATACCTCAACCGTGAGAGCGAGGAGATTGATAATACCCGTTACCAGACTGTATATTCGAAGTTTGAGGGTTCGGTGGCTGCTCCTACGGCAGGTCTGCACTTCACGCCTGAACTTATTGAGCAGATGAGGACTCGAGGCTTCGGTTTCGAGGAGGTAACACTCCACGTTGGTGCCGGCACCTTTCTGCCCGTGAAGGAGGAGGATGCAACCAAACATCCGATGCACACCGAACACTTCGAAATTCGCCGCTCGACCATCGAGGCTCTGTTGGGGGCTTGGGGTCGTATTACGGCTGTCGGCACAACCTCGGTACGTACTCTGGAGTCGTTGCCCGTATTGGCGTGGCGCATACACCGCGGAGTGGAGCCTACGGCAGAGGTTGTCGGACAGTGGGAACCATACGATATCCCTGCGGAGTACACGGGCGAGGATGCTCTGCGCGAGATTTTGGCATATATGGAGCAGAATGGACTCGATAGATTGAAAGCGGCAACGCGAATTATGATTACGCCGTTGGGCTTCGAGTATCGCATCGTGCGCAACATCGTTACCAACTTCCACCAACCAAAATCGACCCTGCTGTTGTTGGTGTCGGCATACGTTGGCCAGGATTGGCACCGAATCTATAACTACGCGCTGGAGAACGATTTTAGGTTTCTCTCCTATGGCGATTCATCGCTGCTGATGAGGTAGTGGGGTGTAAATTTTCGTGTGTATAAAAATCCTATTATTATATAGCTTCTTACACAATCGAGATGTTCCAAGTTTTTGGGACATCTCCTTTTTTGCATACTTTTTGAACAGGCAAACAGGATAAGTTTTATTGCTCTAAACTAAAAATGCCGAAAAGTATGGAAATTGTAAATGTTCACGCCCGCGAGATTCTCGACTCGCGAGGTAACCCCACCGTAGAGGTTGATATCGAGACTGCCTCGGGAGCCTTTGGCCGAGCCTCGGTGCCGAGTGGAGCCTCCACGGGTGAAAATGAGGCTCTTGAGCTGCGCGATAGCGAATCTTCGCGCTATGGCGGCAAGGGTGTGCGCCAGGCCGTCAAAAATGTCAATACGGAGATTGCACCCCGACTGCTCGGAATGAGGGTCTGTGACCAACGAGGTATCGACAGACTGATGATTGAGCTGGATGGTACCCCCACAAAGTCGCGACTCGGAGCCAATGCTCTACTTGGAGTGTCGTTAGCCGTGGCTCACGCTGCTGCCGACTACTTCGAGATGCCACTCTACCGATATATCGGTGGAACAAATGCCCGCCGACTGCCAATGCCGATGATGAATATCATCAACGGTGGCTCACACT
Source organism: Alistipes sp. (assembly GCA_045133075.1). Taxonomy (GTDB): domain Bacteria; phylum Bacteroidota; class Bacteroidia; order Bacteroidales; family Rikenellaceae; genus Alistipes. Next base: position 16,340 of record JBGUTM010000113.1, read on the forward strand.
CCCCCTCACCCATAGCCTTCCAGGAGTTTATGATACGGCCCGTGGGCGCCAGCACATTTGCCGATGCGCTGCGTATGGGTGCCGAGATTTTCCACTCTCTCAAGAGGGTGTTGCACAAACGCGGACTCTCCACTGCCGTGGGTGATGAGGGTGGCTTCGCACCGCTGCTCGATGGTACGGAGGATGCTCTCGATACAATCCTCGAGGCTATACGCTCGGCGGGATATATGCCTCGCGAAGATGTGATGCTGGCTCTGGACTGTGCCTCTTCGGAGTTCTACCGCAACGGGGTCTACGACTATACCATTTTCGAGGGCGGAAGAGGAGCTCGGCGTACCTCCGAGGAGCAGGCCGAGTATCTCGATTGGCTGGTCGAGCACTATCCGATAGACTCCATCGAGGATGGTATGGCCGAGAACGATTGGGAGGGGTGGCGCCTGCTCACCGAGCGTGTCGGACACCGTTGTCAGCTTGTGGGTGATGATCTCTTCGTGACAAATGTGAAGTTCTTACAGCAGGGCATAGAGCTCGGATGTGGAAACTCTATTCTGATTAAGGTTAATCAGATAGGAACTCTCTCCGAGACGCTCGACACTATCGAGATGGCGCAACGTGCCGGCTATACGACCGTCACCTCCCATCGCTCGGGAGAGACCGAGGATACAACCATTGCCGATATCGCCGTGGCAACCAACTCGGGACAGATTAAGACCGGCTCGCTCTCGCGTTCGGATCGTATGGCCAAATACAATCGTCTGCTTCGTATCGAGGAGGAACTGGGCCCCTGCGCCGAGTTTTAGATTTATTATACAAAGTAAAAGCTGTCCGACCTGCGGGTCGGACAGCTTTTCTATAGCAATAGACGTTGTTTGTTATGCTACTGCATTTGAGATAAGGAAGGTTGCAGCAACGGTCAAGATTGCATACAACTCGGGAAACGCTGCCAGAATAAGGGTCTTACCCATAACATCGTGACCATTACCGATAGCTGCGATACCGTTAGCGCAGACCTTACCCTGATAGATGGCTGCAGCCAAATTAACGATACCTACGAGCAAACCGGCACCAAATACTGCAGCAGCCTGCAACATAGTAATCTCTGCGGTCAAGAGATTCTGAACCATAAAGAAACATACGAAACCGTAAAGACCCTGCGAGCCGGGAAGTGCCGAAAGAATCATGTAGCTACCGAAAGCGTTACCATTCTTCTTCATTGAACCTACTGCGGTTTGACCGCAGATTGCTGTACCTACTGCAGAAGCGATACCTGCCAAACCTACCATAAGGGCTACACCCACATAGGCCAAAATTAAAGCTGTTGAATTCATAATTGTAATTTTTTAACTAGTTATTAAATTTGTTTGTTATTGTTCTTTTGTAAGAGGTTCGAATGCTCGTGTAGTCATTTCGAATCCTGCATTTTTGTAAAACTCTACGAACGTCAGACGCATCGGATGAACGAAAGACGAAATCGCCGACATAAAGAGATTGATACCGTGTCCCACAAGAAGTATTGCAGTAGCACCTATGATTTGGAACACTGTTACTACGGTAAACTGCTCGATACCTGCGTCAAGACCTGTTAAACCCATCGCCAACGAGTTAAATACCTGCGCCAATACTCCACCCGACAAGCCGATTGCGAAGAGTCGGATATATGAAAGCACATCACTCAATAATCCCGTTACATTATTATAGGTATCCCACAATCCCGAAGCAAAGTTCATAATCGGATTGCGTTTTACATCGTTGAGCAGAAGCATCAATGCCGCTCCTATACCCATAGCAACATAGAATGCTACGGATGATGTGGTGAAACCGGGAATAACCCAATTTTCGTTGAGCATCTGTAGGCCACCTGCAAGACAGCCGGATAAAAGTACAATAAACCAGCCGAGTTTTGCAAATACGGTAGTGATGCCGAACATACGAGCTTTGAAGACGATATCAAGCAACATTCCCAACAAGATTTGGAAAACTCCGAGGGCCAATGCCCAAGTGAAGAATTTTCCTTGAAAATCCAGGAACGGAATAGGACACGCTGCCATATTCGGATAGCCCATTAGTTGTTCCGGGATGTTCATACCGAATAACGAACCGGTGTATAAGCCGAATAGGGTAGTTGCTCCACCACAAATCATTGTGAGATAGGCAGCTTGTCGCATCTTCGGAGCTTTCAATGCCAACACCAAACCGAGGACAAAGATAATAGCTCCGTAGCCGGCATCATTCAAACATATTGCAAAGAATAGCATATAGAATGGTGCAAAGAATGGAGTCATATCCAATGTTCCGTACTTTGGTAGGGCGTACAAGCCTCCAATCAACTCGAACAAACGAGCAAAACGGTTGTTCTTGAGTTTTACGGGCGTGTCATCCTCGGGCGTCGGGTCACTCTTGATATATACCACATTGGGGTACTCCTCGAGTAGGGCATCCACCTTCTCGGCAGTATCCTTCTCGGCCCAACCCTCCATAACCATCAGCAGACCATCTGCCTCGCGTGCGGCGGTAGACTCGATCTTTACACCCTGAAGACGCTCCTTGAGAGCCGAAATCTCGGCGTCAAGCTCCGCAACCGAGAGTGCACACTGTGAGAGTGTGGTGTCGAACTTGGCAATCTTTGCCTCCAACGCCTCTGCCTCAGAAGCCGCCTTGCGAGCGTCATACTGCGGTAGTTTAGCCTCCATCGCATCGAGAACAACCTCTGCGTTAGGTTCAGTAACTACAACAAAGTAAACCATACCGGCCTGCTCGTTGATTTCAGAGATATTGTACATCTCGTTCCAAGCCTTGATATTGCTATCGAAGGTGCTACGCTGAGTTGTAAAGAAGCGCAGAACGACACCCTGCGATGCCAGTCGCTTCACGGTCTCGACATCAAAGTCGCCCCAGGCACTCCACTCACTCACAATCTTACCCATTCGGGCAATATCCGAGCGCAACTCGGCTATCTTCTGCGATGCGGCCGTATACTTCTCGAATACGTTGGTCGTGGTGCCGGCCTCTCCGAGGAAGTTCTCGCCTGAGCGGAACGACTCGAGGGCATCCTTTGCCTTCATACGAGCCTCGATATCGGTAAGCAACTGACGATCCTCCTCCTGCGGCTCCCAGCCGGTAGTGGTGATATCCACCAGGCCGAGTTCACGCAAGTGTTCGATAAAATCTTCGCTCTGTCCTGCATAGAGAACAAAGTCGTATTTGGTCATCTTCGAAATCATAGAGTCTGCCCCTCCGCGGCTTGCTGTTGACGGGTTTTGACGATCTTTTGTGCGGACTTCGAAAGGTTCTCCTCATCCTCCATAAATCGCTTGATTTTACGTATGGCATCCTCATATCCGGGAATCTGTACTTTCTCGTAGAGGTTTACCTTTTGAGTAGTTTTGCGGCGAGCATAATCAAGCAGCTCGACACGGCGATTGTAGACCTCGTGCTGAATGCCGAGCTCTGCCAAACGCTTCAGTATTGCCACTCCATCTGCGAACCACAGCGGCGAAGAGAAGACATCATAGTTCTTCTCCTCGAAGTCGATACCTCCCAGCACCGGAATACGCACTCCGGCAATCTTCTGGGTGGTAAGGTCTACATCCGCGATGCGGAGCAGCGTGCAATCGAACTCTCCCCATAGTGCAACCATATATTCGTACTCCGCAACCGCACGGTCGAAGAGCTCGCGGTACTCCTGGGCAGATATCTTCGCTCGTTTGACCTCGGAGCGCAGTGCCGACTCCTTCGACTTGATGGTCGGAAGAGCCTTCTGGCGCATTTTCAGCTGTTTGCCGAGTTCGCCGAGCGAAGTCTTGTTATATTGAAACTTGATTGCCATTGCGCGTTACGCTTTCCAATACTTTTCGATAAGTTCTGCCTTGATTGCAACCTCCTCGCGAGTGAAGTACTTGGCAAAGAGTGTCCACGCGGTGTCGAGCATCTGCTCGATCTCGATGTTTACGTCAATGGCAAGCAACTTCTCCGAGTAGTCGTGAGCAAACTTCAGAGCACGCTCATCGTAATCCGAAAGGTCGAATCCGTTCTCCAACTTGGTCTTTGCATTCGCTGCATCTGCATAGAGGCGCACACAGGCATTCATCACCTGCGGGTGATCCTCGCGGGTCTTCTTACCGATAACCAACTGCTTCAGACGCGACAGCGAGCGGAAGGGGTCTACGATAACCTTACCCGTATCCGTATCGTTACGCAGGAAGAGCTGACCCTCGGTAATGTAACCCGTGTTATCGGGAATAGCGTGGGTGATATCGCCACCCGAGAGGGTTGTCACCGCGATAAGGGTGATTGAACCTCCGTTGGGGAGCTGTACTGCCTTCTCGTAGATCTTTGCCAAGTCCGAGTAGAGTGAGCCGGGCATTGAGTCCTTCGAGGGGATCTGATCCATACGGTTCGACACGATAGCCAGCGCATCGGCGTAGAGGGTCATATCGGTCAGAAGCACCAGAACCTTCTCGCCCTTATCCACTGCGAAGTACTCCGCTGCGGTAAGTGCCATATCGGGCACGAGCAGACGCTCAACGGGAGGATTCTCTGTGGTGTTCACGAACGATACGATACGATCCAGCGCACCTGCGTTCTCGAATACCTGCTTAAAGTAGAGGAAGTCGTCATTGGTAAGACCCATACCTCCGAGGATAATCTTATCGGCCTTCGCACGCAGTGCCACATTTGCCATCACGGCGTTGTAGGGCTGGTCAGGATCGGCGAAGAAGGGAATCTTCTGACCCGACACGATGGTGTTGTTGAGGTCGATACCTGCAATACCCGTAGCGATAAGCTCCGAAGGCTGCTTACGCTTGAAGGGGTTTACGGTCGGGCCGCCAATCTCGCGTGCCTCACCCTCAATCTGCTCACCACCCTCGAGCGGCTCGCCGTATGCGTTGAAGAAGCGACCTGCAAGATTGTCCGAAACCTTCAACTTCGGCGGCTCACCGTGGAATACCACCTCCGAGTCGGTCTTCAGACCCTCTGTGCCGGCGAAAACCTGCAATGTTACGTTCTCGCCCATAATTTTTACGACCTGTGCCAGCTTGCCGCCTACGGTTGCCAGCTCGTCATTACCCACGCCCGAAGCCTTGAGCGTTACGGTCGCCTTGGTAATGTTGTCGATTTTGGTATATACTTTTTGAAATGCTCGTGTTGTCATAGCGCGGAATTATTTATACTGCTGCTGGTTTACGAAATTCTCTATCTGCGCCTTGTAGTCGAAGAACTTCTCGGACTCCCACTCGGCGTAGTTCATCTGACGGAAGAGGTTGATGAGCGACTTGAAGAAGTGCGAACATGCCTCGAAATCGTCAAACTCGAAGTCGTGGTGGCATACATCGAGTACCATCTCGTACATCATCTTCTGACGCTCGATGGGGCAGTTGGCATCGATATCATCGAATGCATCCTGCTGCAAAATCACGAAGTCGATGAGCTCTCCCTTCCAGAAACGCTCGTGGTAATCAACGGGTACTCCGTCATCACCGAGAATGTTGATCTGGTCGTTAGCCTCCTTACCGCGCTGAACGATGGTCTTACCCTCGTAGACGAGGTCTACCCAATCCTTCTCGATGTGCTCGTCCAGATACGAACGAACCTCGGGATACTCCAGATATTTCGAATAAGAGTCGATCGGGTCGATGGCGGGGTAACGCTTCGAGTCTGCACGACCCTGAGAGAGTGCGTAGAAACAACGTGCAGCCTTCTTGGTAGACTCGGTCACCGGCTCCTTGAGGTTACCACCCGCAGGCGATACCGTACCGAGGAAGGTAACCGAACCGGTCTCTCCGTTGTAGAGCTTTACCAATCCGGCACGAGCGTAGAAGTTCGAGATGATTGCCGAGAGGTCCATCGGGAAAGCGTCCTGACCAGGAAGCTCCTCCAGACGGTTCGACATCTCACGCAGTGCCTGTGCCCAACGCGATGTAGAGTCGGCCATAACCAGAACCTTCAAGCCCATCGAACGATAATACTCACCGATGGTCATACCGGTATAAACCGATGCCTCACGAGCCGCAACGGGCATATTCGAGGTGTTACAGATGATGATGGTGCGCTCCATAAGTTTGTGGCCGGTGCGGGGGTCGGTCAGTTCGGGGAACTCAGCGAAGATCTCCACAACCTCGTTTGCACGCTCACCACACGCTACGATGATGATAACGTCTGCATCGGCCTGCTTCGAGATGGCGTGCTGGAGCACGGTCTTACCTGCACCGAACGGGCCCGGGATAAAGCCGGTACCACCCTCTGCCAGCGGGTTGAAGGTGTCGATGGCGCGAACACCCGTCTCCATAACGCGCGAAGGTCGAGGTTTCTCGGTATAGCAGCGAATAGCCTGCTTCACGGGCCACTTCTGAACCATTGTGATATTGTATTCGTTGCCGTCCGAGTCGGTGACTACGGCAATAGTATCGGTAACCTTGTACTCGCCGGCCTCGGCTACACTCTTTACGGTGTAGTTGCCCGTCATAATGAAGGGTACCATAATCTTGTGAGCTACCCACTGCTCCTGCACCTGGCCGAGCCATGAAGCTGCACTCACCTTGTCACCTGCCTTTGCTAGCGGCTTGAACTCCCACTTCTTCTCGAAGTCGAGAGGCTCGGTAATCGAGCCGCGCTCGATGAATAGACCATCCATCTTGGCCAAGTCGTTCTGCAAACCGTCATAATTCTGCGAGAGAAGACCCGGAGCCAAGGTCGCCTCGAGCATATGTCCCTCGAACTCAACCTTGTCGCCAACCTTCAGACCGCGTGTACTATCGTACACCTGCACGTAGGCATCATCGCCTACAACCTTGATGACCTCTGCCATCATCTTGGTATCACCGCAGTGAACGAAGCAGATCTCGTTCTGACCCACCGCACCGTCAGCATTGACGATCACGATGTTCGAGATGATACCCTTTACAAGTCCTGTAGTTTTCATATTGTGTTATTGTTTATTTATCAACTCTTTGCCATCGAGGTCGGCGAGCAGCTGCTCGAACATCTCGCGACCGTGACGCACATCCAGCACGCTCCAACGTGCCACCATATTGACCTTTACCAGATATGCCATCACGGCATTGATGTCGAAGTAGTCGAACGTAGAGAGTTCGCCAGCCTCATTCCAGCGGATAAGGTCTATTTTTCGCTCCTTCTCGAGCAGGTTCTGCTCATCGTTCACGGCCGAGATCACTCCGTCAACAAAGGCGTATTCGCCTCGCAGCCCGAAATCGGCAGCCGAACTGCGCTGCAACTGCTCCACGACATCACCCTCGCCTATAGTCACCTCCTCGATGGAGCGTGACTGCGAACGGGCAACGGCTGCTGCCAGAATGTTGCGCAGGGTGCGGTCGAACGATGACCACTCACGCAGAAAACGGCACGCCGAGTGGGAACACTCCTCGTAATAAGCCTCGAAGAGCGACTTCTCGAAACGCTTGCTCACATCGACCGTCTCGGCCTCCTCGCCCTCGGGGTTCGCGTATGCGCGAATCACATCGGCGATGCGGCGCGGCAGATGGGTCGGGTTGGCCATCTCTGCCTCAATCTCCTCGCGCGAGAGATTGCCCAGCGCGTTGTGTGCCGAGCTTCCATTGCGGAGGTTGATGAGATTTTCGCAATCGTAGTAGGTGTAGAGCAGGCGTACCGCCACAGCATCGCTCTTCGAGATGACCTCCAGGATATCTTCGACAATAGCCTTGGAGTCGAAGCCTTTGGCTTCAGCATCGAGAGCATACTCACGCAGACCTGCTACGAGTGCATAGTAGTTAGTCGAAAACATATCAATTATGCCTTATAAAGCAACTGTGAAACCTTCTCGCGGAGATACTCCTTGAGCAGAGCGTCAAAGCTCTCGTCCGAGAACGAAATGTAGTAGCCGCCACTCTTTGCGCCCACCTTGAAGCCGCTCTTTACATCCTTCGAGTAGCCCACCTCGATACCTGCTGCGAGGAGCTCTTTAGCACTATTCTCGAATGCGGTAGCAAATTCGGCCTTCTTAGCCTCGGGAAGCAGTGCGGTAAGTTCTACATGCGAAGCTGCACCATTCCAGTTGCGGGCAACCTCGAGCAGCATATCCTTAACGAATGTTGCATCGAGTGTTGCGCTCTTCACGGCCTCGGTTGTGCTCTTTGCGATAATCATCTCGGCGATCTCTGCCTTGATTTTAGCCACAGCCTGCTTGCCTGCGAGTGCAATCTCGGTCATTGTGTTCTTTTCGATATCCTCGGCCTTGCTCTGTGCTGCCTTAACGACAGCCTCGGCCTTGGCCTCTGCCTCTGCGAGAATCTTGGCCGCCTCGGCTTTCGCCTCTGCAACCATACGCTCACCCTCGGCACGACCCTTTTCCAGACCCTCTCCGTAGAGTTTTTCGGTCAATTCTTGAAGTTTGTTTGCCATAGTGTTTGATATATTGTTATTTGTTGATTTTGTTTACTAATCAATGCCTAATTTTTAGTGGCGCGCAAATATACCTATTTTTATTCGCAATACCAAAATATATAAGGGGTGAATTGGTCGGAAAGTTAATTATTTGCGAGAAAGTGAACCCGAATGACTTTTTGTATCGGTTGCAAAGGGTCTGTTTTCGACTTTTTGAACATTGAGCATGCATTGCTAAAAGTTTGAATTTTAGTTGGTGGGTTTGATATATTTCACTACCTTTATGCTATGGTTACTTAAAAGTGTGAGTTTATGAAGCGTGTTTTATTGTTGCTTTTTGGGGTTGTCTTTTTATTGCCGCTGTGTGCAGTTGCAAAGGGTGGCGATAAGACAACTGGTGGTGATCTGCAAAAAGTCAATCCGAAGCGTGCTTATGAGGGTTGGCGTCTGGTTTGGTCTGATGAGTTCGATGACCGGTCGTTGGATAAGGAGTCATGGGTGCGTTGTCCTCGCCGTGTGGCTGCCTGGTCGCGTCATATGTCGGATGCAGATTCGCTTGTTCGAGTTGAGGAAGGTCTGCTGAAGTTGTATGGTGTCAATCTACCCGAAGGGGTGAGCGATACGGTGTCGTTTCTTACGGGTGGAGTGATGAGTAAGGGGCGTCACTCGCTACGTATGGGTCGTTTTGATATCAGGGCGAGGTTCGACTGCGGAGGTGGATTTTGGCCGGCGATATGGCTTATACCCGATGCGAATGTGCGATATCCCTATGGTGGTGAAATTGATATTATGGAGCACCTGAATTACGAGGGTGAGGTCTATCAGACTGTCCATACTGCCCATACTTTGCAAAAGCGCAATCCTAAGACCAAAAATTATAAAACAACGGCAATTGATGCGACTGAATTTAATATCTATTCGGTAAGTATCGAGAAGGATGCGGTTGTTTTCTATGTCAATGGTGAGCAAACCTTTAAGTATGAAAGGTTGACTCCTGCGGTGGTGGATCAGTTCCCCTTTGCCGATCATCCTTTCTATGTGATTCTTTCGGCTCAGCTGGGAGGAAGTTGGGTTGGTGAGGTTGATCCTGCGGCTCTGCCGGTATGTATGGAGGTGGACTATGTAAGGTTTTATAAGAGGAAATAGAATTTAGGAAAATTCTAATGTGATGAGGGTGCCCGATAAATTTCGGACACCCTCATCGCGTTGGTGAAACACTCTTTTATTGATGCTGCGGGCGGAGTAGGTCCTGCACAACCTTTACGGGTGAGAATGTTGAGATTGGAACGTCTACAAATATGGTATTCCACTTCGCCATAGCACCATTCCAGAGGCCCGGCAGCTCTTGGGCGCGGAGCTCGCGTCCACCGCTCGACTTCGAGGAGATAAAGCCTGTTGCGGGGTCGGTGTATTTGGTAAGGTCGAACTTCGACCCATCGGCTCTGCGTACTCCACATACCAAGTCTACGGGGTTGAAGTGGGTGGCTGACTTCATAAGATGCATATCCTCGGGAGCAATCTGGCTCGACTCGGCAATCTGTAACGATTGCGTTCCATCGGGGTTGGCAACCCAGAAGGGGCCGCCGCCTGGCTCGCCCTCGTTGCGTACCATTCCGCAGACGCGAATCGGGCGATCGAGAATCGAACGAAGTAGTGTAGTGTTGCGCTCGGCTGGGAGTTTGGTGCAGAGCTTTTGTTCTATGAAGTTTTCGGCTTTTTGAACATCGGCAGTGCCATTGTCGATATTTTGCAGATGTTCGGCAGCCTCAGCCTGCAGAGCCACCAAAACGCCGGCAAGAGCCTTTTTGTATGTCACCGTGTCACCCTTGCGTGCATCGGTGGTGACGTTGTCGATATTCTTTACGAAGATGATGTCGGCATCAATCTCGTTCAGATTCTCGATAAGCGCACCGTGGCCCGCGGGGCGGAAGAGGAGTTTACCCTCATCGGTTAGGAACGGCGTGTTGTCGGGATTTACGGCAATGGTGTCGGTCGATGACTTCTGCACCGAGAATGAAATATCGTACTTGACGCCGAATTTTTCCTCATAGTGCGCGAGTTTGTCGTCAAGCAGCGAGCGGAAACCCTCGATGTGCTCGGGCGAGACGGTGAAGTGAATCTTCACCACACCGTTCGATGCGGCGTACATTGCGCCCTCGGCCAGATGCTCCTCTACGGCCTTGCGGTTGCCATCGGGGTAGGCGTGGAAGGTTACCAGACCCTTTGGCTTTGCGCCGTAGCAAAGACCGCTCTTGACGATAGCCTCGACCTTGGCCTTATCATCGCTGTTGGCGTTTATAAATTGTTGCAACTCAGGGTAGAATGCAAACTTGTCGAGGTTGTCGAGCAGAAGGTCGATACCGGCTCCGCGCTTGCCCTCGTTCACAAACTCAAAGAGCTCCTTGAACATTCTCGTAGCTGCACCCGAAGCGGGAACGAACTTTTGAATTTTTAACTTCGGAGCCTGTGCTTCGTAGTGAGCAACAGCCTCGGCAACAGCCTCGGGTGAGAGAGTTGTAATGCCATCTGTGGGAGATGCTGCCGCCACGACTTTCAAGAATGGAAAGCCCTTTTTGAAATTTTCGATTTGGCGCTCAACCTGCTCAACTGTAAGACCGTGAGCCTCGATTTGCGCCTGCTCTTGCTGGGTAAACATATCTTTTGCGAATTATTGGTTGCTTTGTTCTCCAAAGTTACGGAAATATTTTTTAACTTTGCAACAATGATAAGAGTTTTTGAATATACAAACCTGCGTGAACGCAACAGTTTTCACGTTGTGCAGAGTGCAACTCGCCTTATTGAGTTCGATAAGGCCGAGGAGTTGCCAGCTCTCTTTGAACAGTATCGACCCGAGAAGTGGATGGTGCTCTCGGGTGGAAATAATATCCTCTTTACCCGCGACTATGAGGGTACGCTGATAACCCCCTGTGGAACAGATATCAAAATTGTTGCCGAGAGTGAGCACGAGATTGAGGTCGAAGTTGAGGCAGGCCTCGAGTGGGACGATCTGGTGCAGTGGTGCGTGGAGCGCAACCTATGGGGTATCGAGAATCTGTCGCTCATCCCGGGTAAGGTCGGCGCAGCACCGGTACAGAATATCGGTGCCTATGGTGTGGAGGCAAAGGATGCCATCCGGTCGGTGACGATGTTTGTCCCCGAGAGCGGTAAGTTCCTCACTCTGTCGGCAGAACATTGTGCCTTCGGTTACCGCGAGAGCGTCTTCAAGCAGAGTCTGCGTGGTAAGGTGATAATCACATCCGTAACCTTCCGCTTCGGCAGAGAGCCTCGTCCGATTTTGGGCTACGGAGATGTCGTTCGCGAGGTCGAGGCGAGGGGTGGTGCCACATTGCAGAATATACGCAATGCTATTTGTGATATACGCCGGGCAAAGTTGCCCGACACGGCTGTGCTGGGCAATGCCGGCAGCTTCTTCAAGAATCCGATGGTTGCTGTCGAGGTGGCCGAACATCTGCGTGAGGAGTGGCCCGAGATGCCGCTCTATCCCGTTGCCGAGCAGGGTAAGGTAAAACTCGCCGCCGGCTGGCTTATCGACAAGGCGGGGCTGAAGGGCTATCGCGAGGGGTGTGTTGGTGTACACGAGCGTCAGGCGTTGGTTTTGGTCAATCACGGCGGAGCAACCGGTGGTGAGGTGATTGCCTTTGCTCGGATGGTGCAACAGCGTGTGCACGAGCGTTTCGGTATCGAGATTGACACCGAGGTCAATATCCTTTAATCCAACTTCGAGAAAAAAAGTATGGCTGATAATAATCACACCTTTGTCGAGCGTTTTCGCCGCTATGTGAGCGAGAATGAACTGTTCGCCGAGAACGACCGCATCTTGCTGGCGGTCTCGGGGGGAGTCGATTCGATGGTTATGCTCTCGCTCTTCACCGAGTGCGGTTACGATGTGGGCGTGGCTCACTGTAACTTCTGTCTGCGTGGTGCCGAGAGTGATGAGGATGAGGTGCTGGTGGCTGAGGAGGCCCGCAAGCGTGGTGCAGAGTGCTACAACAGACGATTTGACACCCTGGGCGAGATGGAGCGTACCGGCGAGTCGATGGAGATGGCGGCGCGGCGTCTGCGCTATGAGTGGTTCGATGAGTTGTGTGCCGAGCACGGATACACGATTATATCTGTGGCTCACCATATTGACGACTCGATAGAGACTTTCTTTATAAATCTCCTGCGTGGTACAGGACTGCGCGGATTGACGGGCATTACCACCCGCCGCAACAATATCATCCGCCCGCTGATGTTTGCCACGCGCAAGGAGATTACCGAGTATGCTGTGTCGCACCACGTTCCCTATCGAGAGGATTCGTCCAACCGCTCGACAAAATATCTGCGCAATAAAATACGTCTCGGCCTGGTGCCTATGATTCGTGAGATAAATCCCAAATTCACATCGCTGATGAGGGGTAATATAGCCCATCTTGCCGAGGCTCAAATGTTTGTGAATTACGCTATTGACATTATCCGTCACACCATTGTGGAGGAGTTGGAGGGTATCTATTACCTCCGTCTGGAGCGTCTGGGTGATAATATCCCGCAAGGCTTCGTTGCATACGAGATTTTGAGTTCGGTATACGGATTCAAAAGCGATGAGGTGAATGCTCTGATGAGGGCGTATCACAGCGGGGCTACGGGTAAACGCTTCTATTCGAAGGAGTGGGTGGCCTATCTTGAGCGTGGCCAAATAGCGATAGCTCCGATTGCTGATGATGACGATTGTGAAATAGTGGTCAATGCCGAGGATTTGCGCTCGTTCTGCGGAAACTCGGTCCTCTACTACGAACATACCGATATAGACCAAATAAAGACTTTTGGTGTGCCCGAGAATATGGCTCAACTCGATGCCGATACGCTACACTATCCACTACGCCTGCGCCGCTGGCGTAACGGAGATTGGTTTATCCCCTTCGGAATGTCGGGGCGCAAGAAGGTGGGCGATTTCTTGACGGATGCAAAGGTCTCGGCTCCCGAGAGAAAGCGTCAGTTTGTGTTGTTGTCGGGGGAGGATATCGTCTGGGTTGTGGGTAGACGCATTGACGATCGCTTTGCCCTCACATCCAAGAGTGAAAATGTACTGAAAATCACAAGAGAAATAATCTGATAATGGCAAAGAGTTCTCTCAAATTCAAGGATAGTATAACCGCCTTCGATACGCTCACAAGGGATATTGCTGCGCGTAAATTTGCACCAATATATCTGCTGATGGGTGAGGAGTCGTTGTTTATTGACCGCCTCTGGGAACAGTTGGCAGGCTCGATTCACAATGAGG
>JBGUTM010000114.1:0-21297 GCA_045133075.1 Alistipes sp.
GGTGGTCGCGAGATCGGTTTTATGTTCGGTCAGTTCAAGCGTCTGCGCGATGAGTTTACAGGTACCTTTACCGGTAAGGGCCTCGACTGGGGTGGTAGCCCGCTCCGTCCCGAGGCTACCGGCTACGGCACCTGCTACTTCGCACAGGAGATGCTCGCAACCCGCGGGGAGAGTTTCCAGGGAAAGACCGTATGTATATCCGGCTCGGGTAACGTGGCGCAGTTCGCCGCAAAGAAGGCTACCGAACTCGGTGCAAAGGTGGTGACGCTCTCTGACTCTTCGGGCTTCATCTACGATCCCGATGGTATCTCGCCCGAGAAACTCGAGTATGTGATGACTCTCAAGAATGTATATCGTGGCCGCATAAAGGAGTATGCTGACCGTTATCCTTCGGCGCAGTACTTCGCCGGTGAGCGCCCCTGGGGTATCAAGTGCGATATCGCAATGCCGTGTGCTACGCAGAATGAGCTCAATGGTGAGCAGGCGCAGATGCTGGTGGATAATGGTTGCTTCTGTGTTGCCGAGGGTGCCAATATGCCCTCCACTCCCGAGGCTATCGCCATATTCCAGAGCAACAAACTCCTCTACTCGCCCGGTAAGGCTTCGAATGCGGGTGGTGTGGCAACATCCGGTCTGGAGATGACCCAGAACTCGATGCGCCTGAAGTGGTCGCGCGAGGAGGTAGACGAAAAACTACACTCGATTATGAAGAATATCCACGAAATGTGCGTGAAGTACGGCACCGAGGAGGATGGATATGTAAATTATGTTAAGGGTGCCAACATCGGCGGCTTTATGAAGGTGGCGAATGCTATGCTCGCCCACGGAGTTGTATAAGAATACCTGACAATGTGATTTTGGTCTCACGCTTCTTCTCGAAAGAGCCTATGCCAATATCATATCTCTCCCGCAAGGTGAATAATGCAATGTAAGGGGCGGCTCTATTTATGTCGCCCCTTTAATTTTGAAATAAAATGGCTAAAAATACAAAAATCGAAAAGACCAATGCCGCGCGACTGCTCGACCGAGCGAAGATCGCATACGAACTTATACCATACACCGTAGATGAGGAGAACCTGGCTGCCACACACGTAGCCGAGGAGTTGGGTGAGGATATCGCCACGGTATTCAAGACCCTCATCCTGCGTGGGGACCGTACAGGGCACTTCGTATGTGTAATTCCTGGCGATAAAGAGGTGGATCTGAAGGCTGCGGCGCGTGTGTCCGGTAACAAAAAGTGTGACCTGATACCGATGAAGGAGCTACTGCCCACTACCGGATATATCCGCGGCGGATGCTCGCCGATAGGTATGAAAAAAACATTCCCGACATTCATCCACACCACTGCTCTCGACCACGAATATATCTACATCAGCGCCGGCATCAGAGGTCTGCAAATCAAAATCGCCCCCGCCGCACTGATAGAGTTTGTTAATGCAACCGTGGCGGAGATTATTTGATATCTTGTGCACTATCCTTGCGGATACTCGTTAAAATCTTGTTGCCTTTTGGATATTTTCGGTCCAGAGGGCTTTCAGGTCGTCCCAACGATAGTAGGGTGCGCTCTTGCTCTCGATGTCGAAGCGAACCTCTTGCTCATTGAGCATTGTGCGAACCAGAATATCCTCACTGCCCTTCTTGCGGTAAAAGATCATCTGTATATTGGCCGCCATAGGGGTAATACGATAGTCGCGCCACTGCTCGTTGATGGTGTCGTAGTCGGTGGAGGCTATGCAACACCCCGGGATACCCATCATTGGTGACATATAGAATATCGCTGTATCGTGGCCGAAGCGGAGCGAAACACTCGGAGTGCCGGCCGCAAGATCCTTGTCAATCTGTGCGATGATGCCGGTGAGGGTCTTGTGGGTCACTCTGCTCATCATCGGATAGTAGATATAGCGACCATACTTGGCATAGTGGGCAAAGTTCTCGACACGCCAAAACTCATAAAGTTCTTCTGGCGTGAAGACATCGTAGAGGCTCACCCCCTCAAGGTCAAGACATTGGATATTGCGGGCAAATTCTGCGAGATAGCGCCAGAACGTACGGCCATCAACCTTTGTGCGTATATACTCCTTATCGTTAAAGATGTTGTTCAGAACGCGCGAGAAGTCGAGGTGTTGCTTCTCGTATTGACGAACCTCCTGCTGCCAGATGGCATCCTTGCTCAAGATCATAGATAGAATATCGCCGGGCAGGGTGGGATTCCACTCGGGCTTGAGTATGTGAATCTGCTCCATCTTTGCATCCGAAGCATCGCGCGTAATCTTGAGTGTGGGGTTCTGGCTCTTGAGAGCATCGCAGAAGGCTGCCATACTCATCAGACAGCGTGGAAATACCGATGAGAGCACCTCCACTTTAAGTCCCTTTTGCTTAAAGAGTTCAGGGAAGTTCTGTGCCATACGGGTCGCAATCTCCTCGTGCTGGTGAGCTCCCTTCTGTGTAAGCTCTCCGCCTCGGCGCTCGGCCACGGCGTAGACCTTCAACACACGCTCGCGCACATCCTCGCCCAGAGGAGTGAGCTTGCCCGCAGCGTGAGCCTCATTGAGGATGCTGACGGGGATGTCGTACTGCTCGTCCCTGACCATATAGCGTGCTCCGTGGCGGCCATAGTGAGAGATGTAGAAGGGCTCGTACCCCTTAGGTGCTGGGGTGTACTCCGAGGTCGGAGCTGTATACCCATAGTACACACCGCCGGCGCGGTCGATGTCGGCCATAACCTCCTCGCGAGATGTCTGCGCAAAGAGAGTTGATGCCGAGAGTATAGTCAGGGCAAGTAGAGTGAAGAGTCTTTTCATTGGTCGTATTAAGATTTTTTTTTGTTTTTATAGCCACTTCTTGTAGCGGAAATACCACATCGTAAGTCCCGAGCATAGTATCATCAGGCCGATGGCGAAGATGTAGCCCAGTGGAATTGTCCAGCCATTGGCAAGGGTTAGGGCCCAATCCAGCTCGGGCATAACCTTGAAGTTCATACCATACATACTTGCAATAAGCGTTGCCGGCAGGAAGATTACCGCGGCCACCGAGAAAATCTTCACAATCTCGTTCTGCTCGATATTGATAAGACCGAGTGCCGTATCCTGGATATAGTCCAGACGCTGGAAACTGAAGTCGGCGTGATTGATAAGTGAGTTGACATCCTTAATCATCAGCTGCAGGCGGGGATAGATATCGTTCGGGAAGCGTTCGCTACGCAGGATGCCCGAGAGAACTCGCTGGCGGTCGAAGATGTTCTCGCGCAGCAACATCGTACTCTCCTGCAGGGCACTGATGCGCAACAGTACCTCCTTGTCGATAGACTCCTCATTGTGGAGATCCTTGGTTAGCGATGCAACCTGCTTGGTAATCATCTCGACAAGGTCAGCATCGAAGTCGATGCGCACCTCCAAAAGGGAGATGAAAATATGGTAGCCGGTCGAGTAGCTGCGGTAGTTCATCTGCAAACGCTTCTCCGCCTCGCGGAAGGTGCGGAACTCGGCATTGCGCACCGATACCAGCACTCCCTCGTTCGAGATGATGAATGATACCGGCTCCACGACAAACGAGTCGCCCGTGGGAATGAAGAAGTTAGAGTTGGAGATGATGGCATTCTCGCTCTCGGAGTATTTTGATGTAGACTCAATCTCCTCAACCTGCTGTTTGGTCTGGAGGCTGATCTCCATAAAGTTCTCTACCGCCTTCTGCTCCTTGATCGAGGGGGTGATCATATCTATCCACAGAATGTCGTCATAGCCCAACTCCTCGAAGAGCTCGACATCGGCATTGCGGATAATTTTGTTGTATTGTTTCAGGTAAATTGTAATCATATTTGCACACCTCTTTGTTTGTAAATCCTATCGTTTAGGCTGATTGCCGCTTACCTTGCGGCTGCTTGTGGCTCGGGGAATCTTGCCCCTCGCCCTAAAATGTTGTAACGGGAGCGCAAACGGCTCTCTCCGCGTTACAGAGGTGCTCTTCAACCCGGGTTAGCTCTGGGTTCGACCTTTATGCCCGAGTTCCAGAACTTTTGCAGGGCTTTATGTTTCTGCTCATCAAACAGAAAGTCTATATTTTGTGTGAGATATTCGTATGCATACTCCTTGTCGCCATAACCATACTCCAAAATAGCCTCGTAGATATGCTCGAGTCCATAGGTCAGAGCGTGTTGCAAAGAGTCGATGACCGAGTAGGAGGTGCCCTTGCGAGCTACCCAGACGGCAAAACAGAAGGGTAGACCTGTGGCCTGCTGCCAAGCCTCGGCAAGGTCGTAGGTGTGGCGGAACTCGCCCTCGTGGTCGAAGACCTTATCGCCGATAAGCAGGAAGGCATCACCCTCGGTTGCCGACTCTGCGAGGTTGTCGTATGAGTCAAGTGCTACCCATTCGGGGTCGATCTTCCATACCTTCTTTGCCAGATAACCTACCAGCTGGACCGAAGTGCGCGAGTGTGCATCGAGGAAGATGCGGTGAATATCCTTCAATTCGCAGTTGCACATCAACTCCACGGTGCGCACAGAACGAATGGCACCGATGCAGTAATCGGTGATAATCTCGGTAGATTTCAGTTGGGGAACAACAGCTGCGGGGAGTAGGGCGATATCGACACTGCCCTCCATATAGAGCCTTGCGCACTCGGCGGGCGGAGCCAATGTGAGGTCGGCACGGAGGTTACCCTCGTGCTCGATACCATAGACGAATGGTATCGTATTGAGATACGACACTGCCGCTATTTTGGGTACAACTGCCATCGTCCATAAAGTTCAGAATTTTCTTTATCATTGCAAAAATAGGTATTTTTCTTGAAAATGATGCAGGTAAAGTGGGTTTTATTATAGTAATTTTCTCAAAATTTATAAAAAAAATGGTCCAACCTCTTGACAAGGGGGTATTCGATGTTATATATTTGCACCGTCAAACGTCCCGTAAATGACAGTTATCAACAGTGGCGTACGAATTGTTGATAATGTTATTGACAAGGTGAAATTTCTGAAAATCAATTGATAATGCTTGTCGCCTGTGGCGTTGCCGACATCTTTTAACAAACATTAAACATATTTATCAACAATGAATCGCGCACAACTTGAAGGTGCGCTGCGAGTTCTGTCCAAATCCCTCGGATACTCGTTCTACTCACTGCCTGCAAACCGCCTGGCAGAGGTAAAACAATTCCCGGCAGTGGCACTCGAACCTCCGACCGTGGCTGCGGTCGAAGGCCGAGGCCATGGGCGAATATCCTACAATGTCACACTCCATATCCTAAACCCCGCGGTCAAACTATCCGCCCAGGAGAGGAGCAACGCTCTCCACAAGATGGAGACCGACATGATGGATATATTTGCCTCGCTCTCGGAGAATGAACGAGTAATCGTGGTGGATGATCTCGGCATAACTCCTCGTGAGTATGCCCTGACCAACCATGGGGAAATCTCGCAGACAGCACGTGCAAAGGTGGTTACTTATTATTAGAGAGAAGACGTCTAATGCGGTGATTTTGGTGTTATACGAGCCTATGCAAAACAGGGAAATACGCCAAGTATTCCCCTGCTTCACACAACCTCGCAAGCCTAAAAATCCCTCGCCTTATACGCCTTCTCGGGAAGTCTTCCAATCGAGATTTGGGTATTATAGGAGCTCGTGCAAAAGGGGAACAGGCCAACTATTTCCCTGCTTTACACAACCTCGCAAGCCTAAAAATCCCTCGCCTTATACGCCTTCTCAGGAAGTCATCCAATCGAGATTCTGGGTATTGTTCGAGCCCGTGCAAAAGGGGTGCAGGCCAACTATTCCCCTGCTTTACCCCAACTCGCAGTGAGCACCAAAATGCCTCCCTCATCGTGATAGATGAAAAGTAAGTAACAATCCGCTTAACCAAAAACTAAAACCTTTTCAAAAAATGATTTTTACATCCATACCCAGCAACTACGCCTCGCTGACAACTCCGCTGATATACCGTTTTGACCTCGAAGAGATGAGAGATGTTGTAGACGTGAAAATTGTAGACGTCATCCATAATCGAACGCTCGGAGTACGCCGCCTATACGATGTGCAGAGTGCCGAAGTAGACATCGCACCCTCTCTGAAGCGATGCTTTGACCCCAAACCTATCGATGGTGGTATCGCAGTGGTTGATGCCGAGGGGTTCTATCTCGTTATTGCCGTGGAGGTGGACGGACTGCAATCTGCCGAGAGGGTATTCTCGCCATACCCCATCCAAGTAGGGGAGGGCACCATATTCCGCTCGGGCAGCAAACAACAAACCATCTCCAGAGGTCAGAGCGACTACATCGTAATCTATGCTCCGAATGGAGGTCTCGTCAGCTGTGAGGCTTATATTGGCGAGAGTGTCACAACCCGATTAGATATGGTTGTAGAGGCGATGCCAGGGTTGCAGATTCTCAAGATTGAGCCGAATACGCTCGACATCTTCACCGACCTAATCATTGTCAGTGTCAATATCGATGGCATCGAGGACTTCCTTACCTATCGGATTGTGGAAAACCCCGAAATGGCTAAGCGACTTATGTGGTGCGCCGCCGATGGCACCATACAGTTCTACACCTTCCCGACCTGCCGTGCACGCAAGACCCACATCGAAAAACAGCGTGTAGATACGGAGCAGGGGTTGAAGGTTGCCTCTTGCGATGCCGAGAGTGTACTGTCACTCATCTCGGACTATGAGACTGTTGCGCAGATGGAGAGACTGGGCGAAATCCTCGAGGCAGAGTATGTGTGGCTCGACTGCGGTACCGACAGCGTGAGGGTCGATGTGGTATCGACCGAGAGTGTTGTTCGATTTGGCGGTGCACTCAACTCGTTGCAGGTCGATATCCGCGCCTACAACAGAAAGGAGGATAAGCTATGATACGGCTTCTCCTTGACGGCCGAGTGTGCGAGTTTGATGTGGCTCCGAAGATTGTGCTCGACTACCACTCCTCGGATTTGAGTGATGTCGAGAGCGGTCGTAAGGGCCGTAATATCGTGGTCAGAGTTCCTTCTACGGTGGTCAATGATGAGATTCTCGGGCACGCCGCCGACCCCGAGAGTGCAGAACGCTTCAATGCAGAGTATCACAAGGCTTCGATTGAGGCGGATGGCGAGGAGGTGTTCTGCGGAACGGCCTATCTGGATGGTGTGGAACTCTCGGGTGGTGCAGTTGTCTACAAGGTTCGCATCATCGGTGGTGCTACCCAGTGGGCAAAGCAGGCAGCGCGTGAGATGTGTAACCTCATTGCTCTGGATTACGATGCTATGCTCGATATGGCCGAAATTGCCGATAGTTGGACCAACTCCTCGCCGGTGAAGTTCCTGCCCGTACAGCGCGAGGAGGTCGAGTTGGATAACGGACAGACATCGATGTATGCTCCCGAGAAGATTCTAACTCCCGAGAATTACCATCCGTTTATCTCGGTAGAGGCGTTGGTAAGGGCTATTTTTGAGGGTGCCGGCTATCGTGTGAAGAGCCGATTTCTGGAGAGTGAGTGGCTACGCTCGCTCTACATCAGTGGAGCCTATTCGGCGACAGATGTAGATGCTAAACTACAACGTATGGACTTCTGTGCAGGCCGCCTTGAGAGCTCAACGGCAACGGCCAACTATGCCGGCAGAGTCTATGCCTCCCCGGCGTTTGCTGCCAACTCGGTGGGCAATATCGTCAATACAGTGGTTGGGGAGGTCACCGATGATGAGGGTACGATTACCCAAACGGGTCTGTTCGCACTGAACAACTGCTTCTCCATTGACGAGGATGGCTTTGTGGAGTTTCGCCCTCTGTCGGCGGCGAAGGTGGGATTTGAGTATCACCTGAAGTTCGCCTGCGACTATCGCATCGAGAGCCGCAATCAACTCAAAAGTTTCGACTCGCTATATATAGGCGATGGGGTAACGCTACCGTTCCACCTGACCAACCACTTCAAGGATTGCCGCAAGGGGTTGTATGCCGACTTTAGGTATCGAGTGGTGTTGTTCGACTATTCGGATCGTTACAAGTACCGAATCGCTTACAGGGTGAATGACGTGTGGGAAATATGGACAAACCTAACTGCGCAAACGGCAATCATCACCTCGCCAAGTGATATCGCGATGGCCGATGCTGTGGAGTTGCAGCGTATGCTCATAGGCGCAAGTCGTTACTCATCCTGTCCGGAGGATTGGGCTCTCTATGAGGGATATGTCAATTATGAAGGTTCGGTCGAGGTCGAGACTACACTGCGAATACCGGCCGTAGAGGTCTCTCCATCATCACCCAAAAGATTCGATTCGCTCTACTTCGGTGGGGCCGAGGAGGGAATGTCGCTGACCATTCTGCCCGGGACAACGCTGCGACCCATATTTACTTCGATTATAGGTTATGGCTCGAGCATCTCATTCGAGGATGTGGCGCAGATAAGGGCTCGACAGAGCGTGTTACTCGATGCTGTCCGCCACCTCTTCAACTTGAGATTCTATACCGATGAACGCCTCAAGATGGTATATATCGAGCCTTATGATGACTTTATCTGTCGTGGCGAAATCTTCGATTGGAGTGATCACATTGACTACGCAGAGCCCGTGCTGTTTGAGGAGCTGGCAGACGAAATCCACGAACTGCGCACACTCGGTTATCGTGCGGAGGATGGTGCGGTAAGTCGCTACAACTCCGAGAACGAGACGGTGATGGGCGAGTGGTGTTTCGACAGCCCCTCGCGAGCCTCAATCGAGGGGGAGCAGCTACTGGTCAATCCGCTCTTGGCCCCGACCATCAGCCTTGCCGAGAGATTTGTCAATGCTGAGTCGGCGCAGGTGATGCAAATCTATGAAGATGAGCAGGCGGTAGAGCAGGGTATAGCTGGACTCTTCAATCCTCGCATTGTGAGGTATGTCGGGCTTGCACCTTTGGCCGAGGGTGAACGATGGGGTTATCCATATAGCGGAACAGACTATCCGCTGGCGGCGTTCCACTACGCCGGAGGTGAAGGTGTCGAGGGCTTTACGCTATGCTTTGAGGATCGGGATGGATGTGTGGGTCTACATTCGTTCTACGATCGAGAGTTTGCTGAGCAGGCTTCGTTGCGAGGCGTGTCGCTGACGATGAATATCCGTCCCGATGAGTTTGCGCATCTATTCCACTTTGTCGAGGGCGAGGCCTCGATTCGTTCCCTCTTTGCACTCACGATTCAGGGGGTGACATCACACTGTCGTCTGCACGCCATCGAGGAGTACAACCCCTCAACCGGCCGTGCCCGATGTAGGTTTGCACAAGTGAAGTCCAGCGAGGTCTAATGCGGAGCAAGGCTTGTGTGCCGAGTGTCGGACTCTATCTATCACAAAAACTAAAAACTAAAAATGAAATCAGAAATTAACATTCGAAACACGGCGGAGGTGTGCTACATCGACATTGATGGAACCATAGGCCTGCCCGAAGAGTGGCAATTCGATGACCCCTCATCGAGGGTTACCACCTACGAGAAGTTCAAGGATATGGTGGCAAAAATTGCCGATATCGAGAGCCCCCAGGTGGTGGTCAATATCCGCTCCACGGGTGGTGATGTGAATGATGCGTTGCTAATCTATGAGGCTCTGTGTGCGTTGGATGCACACATCACAACGCGCTGCTATGGCTATACGGCCTCGGCAGCAACGATCATTGCACAAGCCGCAAGTGAGGGATGTCGCCAGGTATCGGCCAACGCCCTCTACCTTATCCACAACTCGATTTGTGCCACCGAGGGTAATGCTGCCGAGATGGAGGCAAAGGCCGACCTGTTGCACAAGACTGACAGACGTCTGGCTGAGGTATACGCTACACGTTCGGGGCGTGAGACTGAGACCTTCGTATCCCTGATGAACGAGAATGGAGGCAACGGACGATGGCTCTCGCCCGAGGAGGTGGTTGAGGCTGCCCTGGCCGATGAGATTATCAACGACCGTGCGACAAAACCTGCCGAGAAAGGGTCTGTAGCTGCCTCTATATCGGAGAAGTGGACCAAGATTTTGGATAAACTGGGACTGGCAGAGCCTAAGGAACCGCAGATGCCGGCTGATCGTAACATCCTCCACTTCGACACACCGCCGGTGGCGCAACAGATGAAGCCTGCGCCCTCGACAATCATCTTCCAGGAGGGACAGAGGCGTGCCGCCTCGACCCAGATCAAGTCCAAAGAGGACCCCTCGATAAATGGCGATATTCACCGTGGCGTCAATGATAGTGCTTATGCGGCGGATGTGCGCTCGCTATCGAGATTTTAACACAACATTTTCAAACAAAAACAGACAAAACAATCTAAAAACTTAAAAACTATGGCTTTAATCGAAAATTCAAAAATCTATTCAGGTAACGAACTTGAGGCTATCTTCTTCCGTCCTATGCTTGCAGAGCAAAGCCTTAAGAATCAGGGCGTACGTGTGCTCTTCAACATGCCGGTGCCTACGGCAATCCATCTCTGGGAAACAACCGGTAACGTGTTGAAACCCTATGAGAATGGCTGGCAGGGTGACGCAACATCTGCCAAGACGTGCAAAACTCTCGATATGCGCCGCGTGAAGGCTGAGTCGGCATTCTCGGCCGCAGATTACTATGCACAGGTCTATGAGCATATCGTCTCGCGTCCGGATGTCAATCTGCAAGACCTCACGGGTACCGACCTCGAGCAGGCCGAGACGGCTCTCTTCAAAAAGGCTATCGCCGATGATCTGCGAATCACAACATGGGTCGGTAATGTCGATTCAGATCAGTATAATACCTTCGATGGTATCTTCAAAAAGATTTTGGCCGCTCATGACGAGACAGGACGCGAATCATACGTTCTCAATGAGGGAATCTCTGCCGAATCGGTTGTCAATATGTTACACGGCGTGTGGAACAACGCGCCGGATGCGTTGAAGGCTCTCAAAAAGGATGGCCATCTGGCCTTCTATGTGTCGTCAAACCTCTATCAGGCCTATGAGGATTTTGTCTACGCAAACAGCGCGGAGAACAGCGCTTTGTGCTACACCGAGGGCTTCGATACACTCTACTACCGCGGTATCCCTGTGGTGGATTTGGGCATCTCGGAGGAGATGTTGGATAGTGCCGGTCTCACCACTCTGATGTGTCTGCTGACCGATAGCCGAAATCTCGTGTTGGCTCTCAATACGGCAGACTATCCCGATGCCGAGGTGCGTATGTGGTACAACCCCGACCAGATGGAGAATCGTCAGCGTGCCGTCTTCCTTGCAAGTGCGGATTTCATCGACTTTGACCTGACCTCCTCGGCTCACGCATAGTGTCGGCCTATGAAGAGCAGTTCGCAAAGCTCCTCCCACCGAAAACCGGTGGGAGGAGTACGCTCGGTGATGCTATGCACCGCCGAAAATATCGAATATGTCGAGTTTGCTGCCGATGCCGCACACTATCAGCGTCTGGAACTCTGCGATAAAGAGCAGGTGATGGCCTGCCAGCAACTGGAGGATGGATCCTCGTTAGAGGAGACGTTCCTCTTTGACGGAGGTGTGGTGGCGGTGCACCACACTCTCACACTTGTAGCCGAGCGTAATCGCGCTGCCGTTTGGCTCGAACCCGAATTTTGCCGTGAGGCTTTGCTGGCTGGTCTGTGTGCGGTGGTTGAGTTGGAGGATGGCCGCCGGCTTTTGCTTGGCTACTCCGAGCGATTCAAGGCGAAACAGCCATTGCGCATTAAGGAGATTCGATCCTCCTCGGGC
Organism: Alistipes sp.; assembly: GCA_045133075.1. Lineage (GTDB taxonomy): Bacteria > Bacteroidota > Bacteroidia > Bacteroidales > Rikenellaceae > Alistipes. The sequence continues at coordinate 11,661 of JBGUTM010000114.1, forward strand.
TGTGCCCCGAAGGATGCTCCGATAATCACGATGACACTCGAGAGCTTTGACACCTCGGCAGCAGCAATCTACGCTGGTAATTAATGTTTACAACTATGGAAAACAACAAAAAAACTCAAATCACAACTGTCGGAAATAGAGTCGACCCATACATCTCGTTGGGACGACCCTATTCCGAGAGTGATAAATTTTGGCGATGGGGCGATGATAATCTATTCCCCTCGGCATTGGCTCTGATGTCGCGCCGTTCGGCCACTCATCGCCGAATAATCAACGACAAGGCTGACTACATCTCGGGCAAGGGTTTTACCTTCAATGCGGAGGTGCCGCTCTTGGGCGAGTTTGTGGGTTCGGTGAATGGCAAAGGAGAGTCGTTGAGGCAGGTGCTCAATAAGTTGGCCTTCGATAAGTCGCTCTTCGGCAATGCCTTTCTGGAGGTGGTGACCGACTCTGAACATTCGTTCCTATCGCTCTTTCACCAGGATGCATCGCGTTGCCGTGTGGCCAAAGATGATGCCCATATTGTGATGCACCACGACTGGAGCCGATTTGATGCCGATTCGGCGGTGACGCTACCTCTGTTCCCGAACTTCGAACCACAGACCGATGGTACACTGCGTGCGATGATTCACTACAAGGATTATGAGCCTATGTTTGACCACTACGGAGTGCCACCCTACATCGCCGGACTGAACGTCTCGGCAATAGCATACAAGACCGACAAGTGGAATATCTCTCGTCTGGATAACTCGTTCCAACTCTCGGGCGTGATGATTCTCGATGGCCTTGCCGATGATGAGTCGGCGGCCGAACGTGTGGTGCGCATTGCCGAGCAGAAGTTCGGTGGCAACCCCGGTCAGGTGATGTTTGTGGTGCGCAACTCGCCGGAGGAGGACAACTCTCGATTTATCCCCTTTGCCGCACAGAGTGATGGAGATTGGAAGGAGCTACACGACCAGGCAACATCCGATATCGTGGTGGCCCACTCGTGGTTCCGCTCGTTGAGCGGCCTGGACTACTCTGCGGGATTCAACTCCGAGCGTATCCTGCACGAGTACGAAATAGCACTCAATACGGTGATTCTGGCCGAACAGGCCGAGCTGATGGAGCCGATCCTCGCAGTGTTGAGGGATATTGCCGGCATTGACTCGTCTTCCTTGCAGATAGTAAACCGCCCGCCTACACGCTCGAAACCTATATATATGAAGGTGTGGGAGGCTCGTAAGGCGGATGGGCTCGACTATGACCCCGAGGATGAGAAACAGCAGTATTACCTCGCCCAAATAACCAAGTATAACATTACAAGTATCGACTAAACAGTATGAAAAAGACCCTCATTACCCCCGAAATGGTGGCAGATCTTGCCTTTTGTGACGGCGAGAGTATAGATGCCTCCGCAATATCTTCGCTCGATATCGCCGTAGCCGAGGAGCGGTATGTGGTGACAGTTGTCGGCTCACAAATGTATGAGGCAATGTGTAACGGTCGCTATGCCGACCTCCGCGAGGAGTATGTGGCTCCGGTGGTGGCTCTGCGTGTGCGTCTGCTGATGTTGCCCTCGATGGTGGCTCGCAGCGGCCGATTCGGAGTGAGCATTCCCGCCTCCTCGACCCTGAAAGCCCCCTCGGAGCACCAGGTGTCACACCTCGAACGCTCCCTGCGCGAGAAGGCTCGCACCCTGCAACGCCGAATGAGCCGACACCTAAACCAAAATGCGAAGGCGTATCCCGAGTATGTCCCTGCGCAAAACATCCTAAACCGTTGTGATAACGATGGAAATATTGTCAAGACTCTTTAATGTTGCCCTGGTCGGGGCGGTGTCGCTTTTTGCACCTATAGCACCCCTGGTGGGGTGTGCCCTGGCCTTTGTGGCGGTGGATTTCGTTACGGGCGTGGCCGCAAGTCGTGCCCGTGCCCGCCGCCGAGGCGAGAAGTGGTACTTCGAGAGCCGCGAGGCGTGGCGCACAGTACTCAAACTCGGATTTGTCGTTATCGCAATCGCGATGTCGTGGCTGGTCGAGAGCTGTGTGCTGGACTTTATGACCCTCAACCTGGCAAAGATATTCACAGGCTTTACCTGTGCCGTGGAGTTTTGGTCGTTCCTCGAGAATGCCTCTCAACTCTCGGAGTCACCGATGTTTGTATGGCTGAAACGATATGTGCACCGCCGAATACGAAAGGAGGTGGAGGGTGAGTAGGGGTCTTGATAACAACAATCCCGGAAATATACGTCGCTCCAGAGTGCACTACAAGGGTGAACGAGTGCCGAGCAGCGATCCCGAATTTCGTCAGTTTGAGAGTGTGGAGTGGGGATATCGTGCGATATTTATGTTGCTCTACACCTACCACCGCCGTCACGGCTGCCGCACCCTGCGACAGATGATCGACCGCTATGCTCCACCTGTCGAGAATCCCACCTCGGCATATCTGCGTTTTGTGGCCGAGAGTGCAGGCATAGACCCCGACTACGTAATTGATGTTACCAACGGCAAAGTTATGGTCGAGATTGTCTCGGCAATATCCCACTTTGAGAACGGGGTGCCGGCCAAACGTGAAGATGTGTTGAGCGGGTGGAAGTTGTTCCGCGAATAGACAACAAGAGGTCTGCCCCGAAGATGCAGACCTCTTGTTGTGTTATATCACCCCAGGCTCCTTACGCCTTGAAAGCCTCCTGCAACTTGGTAGTCACATTTGCCGAGATAGTGCGCTCGGTGGCCAAGACCATATTCTTGATAGCCAGCGGTGTAGACTTGCCATGGCCAATGGTTACCGGAGCATTGACGCCGAGTACGGGCGTTCCGCCTACATTCTCGTAGTTCATTGCTGCCCAGAAGGGGTTGGTAACACCCATACGTGTATTGATTTGGTAGAAACCCTCGACCATCTTGAGGATGGTGTTGCCGACAAAGCCGTCACAAACTACAACATCGGCAATCTTACCCGTGAAGAGGTATGACGACTCGACATTGCCCACGAAGTTGAACTTACCATTCTGTCCCTCGGCCTTCATCAGAGCGTGAGCAGCCTGTGCCTGAGCGTTGCCCTTGGCCTCCTCTTCGCCGATGTTGAGCAGTGCCACGCGAGGATTTTGAATGCCGAGCACCGATTCTGCGTAGATCGAGCCGATAAGAGCGTACTGGCACAACACCTCGGGTTTGCAATCGACATTCAAGCCTACGTCCAAGAGCATCAGCGGCTCACCCTTGATGTTGGGAACCACGGTCGAAATCGTGGGTCGGATAACGCCCTCGATGGGCTTTACAGCGAACATCGAGCCGACCATCATCGCGCCGGTGCTGCCTGCGCTTGCAAATCCGTGAATCAAACCCTTGGCCAGGTAGCCGAAGCCTACGGTAATGCTTGAGTTAGCCTTCTGCTGGAAAGCCTTTGCGGGGTGGTCCCCCATTTCGATAACCTCGGTGGTGTGTACTATTTCGATCTTGTCGCTTGTGCAATTCTCTGCTGCAAGAATAGCCTTAATCTGCTCCTCATCGCCGAACAGTACGATATGGCTGTCGGCACCCAGCTCATTTACCGCCATCACTGCACCCTTGACTGCAGCCTCGGGGGCGAAGTCGCCTCCCATAGCGTCTAAACCTATTTTCAACATAGTTCTTCTATCTTTTTATGGTTTTACGGATGTAAAGATAGTGTTTTTTTGCAAAAAAAAGACACTATTTGTTGAAATAGTGTCTTTTTCTTTACTCGAAAATGCTGAAATTATTCAGCAACCTTCTTCTCGATAGCGAGCTTACCACGGTAGAAACCGCACTCGGGGCATACACGGTGGTAAAGTACCGCAGCGCCACAGTTCGAGCAAGTTACAACGGTCGGAATCTCCGCCTTGTAGTGAGTTCTTCTTTTGTCTCTTCTGGTAGACGAGACTTTGTGTTTAGGATGTGCCATATCTCAATAATTGTTAAAATTTATAATTTTCTATCCTTTTATTTCAATTTTTTCTGTACCTCTTACTTCTCTCCTCTATTCCATTTAATTCTTTCTCCAACCCTCTCTTCGCTCTCTCTCTTCGCCTTCTCTCCTCTCTCCTCAAACCTCGGCCCCCAATCTTCGGCTCCCAATTCTCGGCCCCCAGCTGTGGTGGGACCCTCTACGCCTCTTCGTTGCCCTCTGCGACTACGGTGAAGCGGGCCAACATATCGGGATCACACTCACCTTCGGCGTGTACGCGGCTGTAGGGCAGGGCCAGCACAATACTTTCATATATATATTGTGCGAGAGAGACCTCTCCGTCTGCGGGTGAAATCCACATCACCTCACCATCATAGTCGCGCAGCTCGCTTGAAAACTTCACAAGCAACTCGCCCTGATACTCGACCAGCACCTTGCAATCCTCAAGACAACGGTCGCACTCGCAGACGGCGTAACCCTCAATTGCAAATCCCAACTCGAGCATAGTCTCCGAGCGCTCCATCGTAATGTGCACGTTGCAGTCGCCACCTTTGACATCGATGCTCTCCATCGCTGCGAAAAACTCGTCATCGACTTTGAAATCAAACTCGTGATGTCCGTTTTTCAGCCCTTTGTAGGCTATCGAGTATCTCTTTGCAATCTCCATTTTACGCAATTAGTCCGCAAATGTACGATAAATTCATAAATTGTGCAAAGTTTTCGGCGAATTTAGTATTTTTGTTGCATAAAATGTGCAGATATGGGCAAAAATGAGGGTTTTAAGGTCGAAATTTCGAGTGATTTCGAGCGATTTTGGTGCTATAACATCCTGGTAACGTGCGGATGCTTTGATGCGGAGGGGCAACAGATTGGCTTTGCCTCGGCGGATGATACCGTGGCACCCATAGGCTCCAATCTCGAGCAGGTGCCGAGCGGCTACCCTGTGCGTAGGGTCGTGCGCTTCGATGCACCGGAGTGTGACCATCTGCAGATGTATGTCTATGTTATCCCTCACACGGTTCCGCTGGGTAGGGATGTGGATGAGGAGAATTTTTATGCTCTCGATGTGAAGATATCGCGGGCCGGAGAGGTTGTGCAGAAGTGTAGGCTCTCGGTCAATCGCTGGGCGGGAGGCTCGTTTGAGGTGCGGAGCTAAATACCCTCTTCCGAATCTATGAAAAAAATACTTTTGTGTTATGCCCTATGCGTGAGCGCAGTGGCAGGGTGGGGCTTTTTGCGTCACCGCGAGGCTGAACGCCTCGAAAATAACCAGACGGCACTCCTCGAGCAGGTGCAATTCTATCGTACCCGTCTGGATGAGTCGGCCGCCTCGGTGCAGGCTCTACAACTACGTTGTGACGAGTTCCGCGCACTGAGGGCCGAGGATGCCCGCCGAATCCGAGAGTTGGGAGTTAAACTTAAACGGCTTGAATCAACCGCTGTGACAGCAACCGAAACGAAGGTCGAGATATCTACTCCGTTGAGGGATACGGTGATGGCGCACGAGAAGGTGCGGACCTTCGTATGGAGAGATCCGTGGGTCAGGGTCGAGGGCGTTGTCCGCCCCGACTCGGTAGCGTGTCGTGTGCATAGTGTCGATACGTTGCGACAGGTGGTGCACCGAGTGCCGCGCCGATTCCTATTTATAAAATATGGTACCTGGGCTATTCGCCAAGAGATTGTCAGTTCGAATCCCCATACACATATAGTCTATTCAGAGTATATTGAGCTGAAAAGGAGCCGAAAAGTTAAAAAATCGCGATAAGGTGTCGCTTGCAAACGAATAATTAGTATCTTTGCGTTTATGAACAGAGAAAGAGTAGTTGTATTCCCGGGGTCATTCGACCCCTTTACGCGAGGACACGCTGCCGTGGTGGAGGAGGCTTTGCGCCTCTTCGACAGGGTGGTGATTGGTGTGGGCGACAATATCGCCAAAAGGGGGCTGCTGTCGGTGGAGAACCGTGTGCAGCTCATTAAGGATGTGTATGCCGACAACCCGCGTGTTGAGGTTAGGGCGTATTGTTCGCTGACGGGCGACTTTGCCCTCGAGTGTGGCGCACAGGCCATTGTGCGTGGTGTGCGAACGGGTACCGACTTCGAATATGAGCAGAATATGGCGGCGGTGAATCGCCACCTATACCCCTCGCTCTCAACAGTAATACTCTCCACGCCCGCAGAGTTGTCGCACATCTCCTCGAGTGTGGTGCGCGAGCTACTCTCGTTCGGCAGGGATGTTAAGGCGTTTTTGCCGGAAAGTGTGGATATTAACAAATACTTGAATAGATAGATGGAATTTACAGCAGAGATGATTGCCGGTCTGCTTCAAGGAGAGGTTGTCGGCGACAAGAACGCAAAGGTACATACCGTAGGCTCGATTGAGGATGGTAAGCAGGGCGCGTTGGCATACCTGATGAATCCCAAGTATGAGCAGTATCTCTATACTACGCAGGCCTCGATTGTGCTTGTGGGCAAGGAGTTTGAACCCAAGGAGGCGGTGGCTGCAACGATGATTAAGGTGGCGGATGTGGGAGCCTGCATCCTGCAACTGCTGGCAGCCTATGATGCCGCTCGTCCCCAGAAGAAGGGTATAAGTAAGATGTGCTCAATCTCGGAGAAGGCCGAGATGGGTGAGGATTGCTATGTGGGCGACTTTGCCGTGGTCGAGGCGGGTGCCAAGATTGGTAACAATGTGAAGATCTATCCGCAAGTATATATAGGTGATGGGGTGGTTGTCGGTGATGGTACCAAACTCTATCCGGGTGTGAAGATTTACGAGGGTTGTCGTATCGGCAAGAACTGTATTATCCACGCGGGAGCCGTTATTGGTGCCGACGGATTCGGCTTCGCACCAAATGCGCAGGGTGGCTTCGATAAGATTCCGCAGCTGGGTAATGTGATTATTGAGGATGATGTCGAGATTGGTGCAAACACCTGTATCGACCGCGCCAAGACCGACTCTACAATTATTCGCCGCGGCGTGAAGCTGGACAACCTTATCCAGATAGGTCACAATGTGCAGGTGGGCGAGAATACCGTATCTTCGGCTCAGACGGGTATCGCCGGCACATCGAAGGTGGGTCGTAACTGCTTCTTGGCCGGCCAGGTGGGCATAGCCGACCACGTTGTAATCGGTGATAGAGTTAAGATAGGCTCGAAGAGCGGTATCGACAAGAATGTACCTGACGGAGAGGTGCGAATGGGTTATCCTGCGCTGCCCGGAATATCGTTCCACCGCGCAAGTGCGGTGTATAAAAACCTGCCCGAGCTCTCGCGCAGGGTGGATGCACTGGAGAAGTCGCTCAAAAAGTCTGCCGAGGAGTAGAGGTTAGACCTGATGGGGAGCTATGGCAACGGGTAAGTATCGCATAATGGGCATTGACCCCGGCACAAACTATACGGGCTACGGAATCCTCGAGGTTGAGGGCCGAGTGGTTCGTTCGGTTGTGATGGGCGATATAGACCTGCACAAGATGTCAGACCCCTACGATAAACTGCGCTATATCTTTGAGCGAGTGGGAGCTCTTATAGATGAGTATGCACCGGCCGAGGTGGCTCTCGAGTCGCCATTCTTTGGCGAAAATGTACAGAGTATGCTCAAGCTGGGACGAGCGCAGGGCGTGGCTATGGCTGCGGCATTGAGCCACGACCGACCCGTATTCGAGTATGCCCCCTCACGTATCAAGCAGTCAATCAGTGGCTCGGGTGCAGCCTCGAAGGAGCAGATAGCCTCGGTCATAGGTCGCCTGCTCAAGATTGAGAAGATGCCGGCACGGCTGGATGCTACGGATGGAATGGCGGTGGCGTTGTGTCACTACTTTACCTCGACCAGCCCTCTGAATGATGCCCTCGGAGAGGAGCGTGTGAAGGGATTGGGCGGAGCGAAGAAGGCGGCAAAACGCGGTACCTCCTCGTGGGAAAAGTTCCTGCACGATAATCCCGAGCGCGAAGTGAAAACGCAAAAACGAAACATTAAATAACTAAAAAAAAGAGAAGAAGATTATGAAAAAATTGATGATTGTCCTGCTTTCAGTGGCTGTGCTTTGCGGCTGTCAGGGCGTGAATTACCACATTACCGGCTCACTTGTGAATATGCCGGGTGATGTACTGTTGGTAACCTATGATGGTGACGAGATGGCAACCTGTACCGTGGAGTATGAGACAGGTTTTGTAGAGTTTAAGGGAGAGTTGGATGTCCCTACCGTTGCGTTGATGCTTGACCCCGAGGGAGAACCATTGACTATAGTATTTATCGAGAATGGTGAGATTACGGTCAATATCGATGAGGATATGAATGTCTATAGAGCTGCCGGAACACCGGCCAATGACCGATATAACGAGTTTAGTATGCAGCTGAATGATCTGCAGCAGAAGTATCGTAGCCTCTCGGGTAGCGGAGCTTCAGAGGAGGAGTTGCAGGCTGTGATTGAAGAGTATAATGCGATGGTGGACAAGACCATTGATAACAACCTCAACAATCTGCTGGGTGTCTACCTCTTCAACTCGCAGAGCGTAGATTTGGAGACGGAGCAGGTGCGTGCACGCCTCGACCAGTTCTCGGTGCAGATGCGTAAAACAGAGATGCTGAAGAGCATTGAGGAGCGTCTTGTAGCACAGGAGAAGACCGCTTTGGGATCGTCATTTATCGAGATTTCGGGTGTGGATGCCGATGGTAATGAGGTCGCTCTCTCTTCGCTTGTTGGCGAGGGTAAATGGGTGCTGGTGGACTTCTGGGCAACTTGGTGTGGCCCCTGCTGTGCCGAGATTCCCTACCTGGTGGCAGCTTACAATACCTACGCTCCTCACGGTTTCGAGATTTACGGTGTGTCGCTCGATAACGATGTCGAGGCTTGGAAAGCCTATATGCCGGAGCACGAAATGCGTTGGGTGAATGTTATGGGTGTTGATGCTGACAAGAAGTCGCCCGCAGCAGATGCCTATGGCGTGCGTTCGATTCCGAGCAACTTCCTGATTTCGCCCGAGGGTAAGATTGTAGCCAAAAATCTGCGTGGTGAGCATGTGATTAAGAATCTCTCTGAAGTTATTGAGAGATAGCAAGTTGCTTTGTTTGGGCAGAAATGTGCCTTAAATAAAAATGCACTTTTTTGTCTAAAAATTTGCGAGTGAATAAAAAATGCTTTACATTTGCACTCGCAATTCGGCACCGTAGCTTAATTGAATAGAGCATCTGACTACGGATCAGAAGGTTACAGGTTTGAGTCCTGTCGGTGTCACAAGGCGGTTGAGTAATCAACCGCTTTTTTTTGTTTTCTGGCCTCGGCCAAATATGTGTAGGACAGATAGTGCTTGGCAGATAGAGCCCAGGCGTAGGATGTGTCGTGCAGAACGTGTCGGATGCGGGGTGTGTCGTGCGGAGTAAAAAGGTGGGGGCTATTCGGCTACGACTCGGTCAACCACTCTGTCGAACTCTTCGGTTGGCAGTTCTGCCTCTATTTGAGCCTTGAAGCATACGCCGACCGTGAAGGCACGGAATGAGGCTTGTGATAGATATTTGTCGTAAAAGCCCTTGCCACGCCCCATACGCTTGCCGTCAGGGGTAAATCCCACACCCGGAACAACCATAAAATCAATCTCTTCGGGAGGACAGCACCGCTCTCCCTGAGGCTCGTCAATGCCGAATGAACCCGAGGTCATCTGCTCGGGATGATAGTCGTAGAAGTGCATTGCATCACCCTCTACACGAGGGAGAACGATACGTTTGCGGCCGCTC
>JBGUTM010000115.1:0-13867 GCA_045133075.1 Alistipes sp.
GAGAGTAGGATGTTCGAGGCGTTGAAGATGGCTCCGCCCAACAACACCCATCCGATGCTGCTGCCGGCGGCTTGTCGCAGGTCATCGACAAAGGGACGGCCCGCCTCGCCCCAGCTGCCCATCGTGAAGCCGAGAATGAGCGAGAAGAGGAGCATTCCGATTACATAATCCCAATAGAAGAGCTCATAACGCCAACTCTTGGCGGCGAGCTTTTGTGTGTTGCCCCACGATCCCCAGCAGAGCATTGTCACAAGGCAGAAGATTACTGCCAGTAGATAATTTTCAACGATAAACATAGGCTATTGTCATTGGTTTTATTTAATCTCTATGCGGTAAGGGATCGAACTCTGTGCACCCATACGGGTTACGGATATGGCCGAGGCCTTGGTGGCAAAGTGTGCCGCCTCGACCAGTGACCGACCCTCCGACAACGCAACACAAAGTGCCCCATTGAAGACATCGCCCGCAGCGGTCGTATCGACCGCCACAACGTGCTGTGCTGCCACTAACGTATGCGTTCCGCTGCTCTCGGCAACCAACGCTCCGCGCGAGCCGAGGGTGACAATCACATTCTGGGCACCCATCGAGAGCAGTGTCGCCGCTGCCGCCTCGGCACTCCTCTCGTCACCAATCTGGCGAGAGGTGAGTAGTTGGCACTCGGTGCGATTGGGGGTTATAAGGTAGAGCTTGCTGATAAGTTCGCGTGACAGCGTGGCAGCAGGTGCGGGGTTGAGGATTACCCTGGTACCCGCCTTGAAGGCCACATCGGCAGCATACTCGACCACCTCCATCGGAATCTCGAGTTGCAGAAGCAGGTAGTCGGCTGCCTCGATTTGGGAGCGCACGGTGTCGATATCCGAGCGTGAGAGTGTGTCGTTTGCTCCCGGGGCTACCACGATGCAGTTCTCACCCTTGGTATCGACCGTAATCAGTGCCATACCCGAAGGTGAGCCCTGCTCGATGAAGATATACTCGCCGGGGAGATTCTCTTCAGCAAAGTGTCGTTGTGACTCTTCGCCGAACATATCGTCACCCACCTTCGTTACAAAGACCACATCGCCACCCATACGTGCGGCGGCCACGGCCTGATTTGCACCTTTGCCTCCTGCGGTCATCATAAACGAGCCGCCGATGACCGTTTCGCCCGGCTCGGGTATGCGCTCAGTCTTGATGACCAAATCGGTGTTGGTGCTGCCTATTACTACAATTTTTGCCATAATGATTTGGTGTTTTTGTCATTTGACACTGCATTTATCTTGCCGAAAAGGGGCCGGTTGGGAGAATTGCCCTTCGCAAAGCGGCAAAATAGGGGTGGAGATGTGTGAATTTGTGTGAAAAAAGTCGAAAAAAAACACCTTTTGTCGCGCTCAGTTCTCTATTTTTTTATATCTTTGCACAAAATAAGGAGTAACGATGAAGGGTATGTGCGATTGTATTGTGTGCGCAGATAGTTTACTTGTGTTTGGCGCAGGCTTGTTCGCGGACGGAGTGAAATCCGAAAGCGGCTATCGTTCATTCTCTCCGTTTCGAAATAGTTGATTTAATATAAAGGGTAGCCTTTTCGGGGGCTACTTTTTTTGTAATATGGGTAAACTGTTACTAAAAGGTGCTACGATACACGCTGCCGAGGGTACTCTGCAGGGGGATTTGTTGGTGGTTGATGGCCTGATTTCGGCCATCGGCAAGGGCTTAACGGCCGATGAAACAACCCGTGTGGTTGATTGCGTGGGCAAGCATATCGTCTATGGATTGGTGGATGTTCACGTCCACCTGCGCGAGCCGGGACACTCCCACAAAGAGACTATCCGAACTGGTACGCTGGCTGCAGCTCACGGAGGATATACCACCGTCTGCTCAATGCCCAATCTCAACCCTGCACCCGATACTGTGGAGCATCTGCAACAGCAACTCGATCTTATTGAGCGCGATGCGGTAATCGAGGTGTTGCCCTATGCAGCCATTACCATTGGTCAGCGCGGTAAGGGTGAACTGGTGGACTTCGGAGCGTTGGCATCGAAGGTGGCTGGCTTCTCGGATGACGGCAAGGGTGTGCAGAGCGAGGAGTTGATGGCCGAGGCTATGCGCCGAGCCAAAGGTGTGAATAGTCGCATTGTCGCCCACTGTGAGGTTGATGATCTGTTGCACGGCGGCTATATCCACGATGGCGACTATTGTCGAGAGCATAACCACCGTGGTATCTGCTCCGAGAGTGAGTGGGAGCAGGTTGAACGCGATATTCGCCTGGCGGAGGCTACCGGTTGTCAGTATCACGTTTGCCACATCTCCACGCGCGAGAGTGTCGATCTGGTGCGCCGAGCAAAGGCTCGCGGCCTGAACGTGACCTGTGAGACAGGCCCCCACTATCTGCTTCTCTGCGATAGGGATTTGCAGGAGGAGGGCCGCTTCAAGATGAATCCGCCGTTGCGTAGCGCGGAGGATAAGGAGGCACTCATCGAGGGTATTATGGATGGCACTATTGAAGTGTTGGCGACCGACCACGCGCCCCACGCCGAGAGTGAGAAGGCGAAGGGTCTTGAGAAGAGTGCGTTCGGAATTGTCGGCATTGAGACAGCTTTCCCGCTGATGTATACCCATTTTGTGAAGAGCGGAAAGATGACCTTCGAACACCTGATGGATATAATGTCAAAGAATCCGCGTCAAATCTTCGGCCTGGGCGGCGAACTTGCTGTTGGCGAAAGGGCCGACCTGGCGGTATTTGATCTGGATAGGGAGTATGAAATCCGCTCCGAGGAGTTCTTGTCAATGGGCAAGAGCACTCCGTTTGAGGGGTGGATGGTCTGCGGAGAGTGTGTGATGACCATCTGCCGCGGAGAGGTGGCCTACGAGAAGTAGGGGCGAAGAGAGGGTCTTTGCAATCCTGCCGGAAGCGGGAGCACCCACAATATAATGTGCAAGAAAATGAAAGCAAAATAGAATAAAAACTTAAAAATTGAAGAAAAATGCCTAAAAGACTCGACATCAAAAAAGTGATGGTGATAGGCTCGGGTCCTATCGTTATCGGACAGGCGGCAGAGTTTGACTATGCCGGAACTCAAGCGTGTCTGGCCCTCAAAGAGGAGGGTTATGAGGTTGTGTTGGTGAACTCCAACCCTGCAACCATTATGACCGACACCAATATCGCCGACAAGGTCTATATGGAGCCGCTTACACTGGAGTATGTGGCCAAGATTATTCGCTATGAGCGTCCCGATGCCATTGTTCCGGGATTGGGAGGTCAGACAGGTCTGAACCTGGCGGTGCAACTCGCTAAAAAGGGTATCCTCAAGGAGTGCCAGGTCGAGATTCTCGGAACCTCATTCGAGAGTATCGAGCGTGCCGAGGATCGCAAACTCTTTAAGGAGATGTGTGAGTCGCTCGGTGAGCCGGTTATCCCCTCGGAGATTGCCTGCTCGATGGAGGAGGGCTTGGCTGCGGCAGAACGTATCGGCTATCCGGTAGTCCTGCGTCCCGCATTTACACTCGGAGGTACGGGTGGCGGTTTTGCCGACAATGAGGAGGAGTTCCGCGAGACTATGCGTAATGCGTTGGTTCTCTCGCCCGTACATCAGGTGCTGGTCGAGAAGAGTGTTAAGGGTTATAAGGAGATTGAGTACGAGGTTATGCGCGACAGCCACGACACAGCTATCGCCATCTGCTCGATGGAGAATATCGACCCCGTAGGTGTGCACACCGGCGACTCGATTGTGGTTGCGCCCCAGCAGACACTCACGGCAGAGGAGGATAAGATGTTGCACGACAGTGCGCTGAAGATTATCCGCGAGCTGAAGATTGAGGGTGGTTGCAACGTGCAGTTCGCTCTGCATCCGACAACTATGGAGTATTACCTTATCGAGGTCAACCCCCGCGTTTCGCGCTCATCGGCTCTCGCATCGAAGGCGAGTGGTTTCCCCATCGCACGTGTTACGGCGAAGATTGCCGTGGGTCTTACCCTCGATGAGATATTTATCGGCAATGTGGCTGCCAACTTCGAGCCCTCGCTCGACTATATCGTGCTGAAGGCGGCACGTTTCCCCTTCGATAAGTTTGCAGATGCTTCGAATACGCTCGGTACGCAGATGAAAGCTACCGGTGAGGTTATGAGTATCGGCCGCAATATCGAGGAGGCCCTTCTGAAGGCGGTACGTTCACTTGAGACCGGCGTTTGCCACATCTACCACAAACGTTTCGATGCGATGTCGAACGAGGAGATGCTCGAGTATGTAAAGGAGGGTACCGATGACCGTCTCTACGCTATCGCACAGCTGATACGTAACGGCGTATCGCTCGAGGATATCTATGCCAAGACCAAGATAACCATCTTCTTCCTCGAGAAGTTCCGCAACATTGTGCGAATGGAGGACGAACTCAAGGCCAATCTGCGTAGCGCAGAGGTTCTGCGCCGTGCGAAGCTGCTCGGCTTCAGCGATAAGTTCGTGGGTCAGCTCTGGGGTATGGGAGAGGATGAGATGTACCGCTTCCGCGAGGAGCATGATATCTTCCCCGTATATAGTATGATTGACACCTGCTCAGGCCCCAATCGTGACTATGTTCCCTACTTCTACTCGACATACGAGGAGGGCCGTCAGAGCGAGTCGCGCATCAGCGACCGCCGCAAGATAGTCGTTCTCGGCTCGGGTCCGATTCGTATCGGACAGGGTGTGGAGTTTGACTACTCGACCGTTCACGCCATCTGGTCTATCCGCAAGGTGGGCTATGAGGCAATCATCGTAAATAATAACCCCGAGACCGTCTCGACTGACTATACTTGTAGCGATAAGCTCTACTTTGAGCCGCTCACGGTGGAGGATGTGATGAACGTAATCCGTATAGAGAAGCCCGAGGGCGTAATCGTGTCGCTTGGTGGTCAGACCGCCATCAACCTGGCCGAGCCGTTGGCCGAGTTGGGTGTGCCCATCATCGGTACCGATGTGAATGCAATTCGCAATGCTGAGGATAGAGGCTGCTTCGAGCGTATTATGACCGAGCTGGGAATCCCGCAGCCCACAGCTGAGGCAGTAACAACCGTTGAGGCTGGTGTCGAGGCTGCAAACCGCATCGGTTATCCCGTATTGGTACGTCCGAGCTATGTGTTGGGCGGTCGCGCAATGCAGATTGTAAGCAACGAGGATGCTCTGCGCCGCTATATGAGCACGGCTGTGAAGGTGAACGAGAAGTCGCCCGTGCTCGTTGATAAGTATATCCAGGGTAAGGAGTTGGAGGTGGATGCCATCTGTGACGGCGTTCAGGTATTCGTACCGGGTATTATGGAGCACGTTGAGCGTACGGGTATCCACTCGGGAGACTCGATTAGCGTATATCCCACCTTCAGTGTTAGCGAGGCTGTGCGTGAGAAGATTTTGGACTACACCGTGAAGTTGGGTCTGCGCATCGGTATCGTAGGTCTCTACAATATCCAGTTCATCTGTGATGATAATGATGATGTATACGTTATCGAGGTCAATCCCCGCTCTTCGCGTACCGTGCCCTTCCTCTCGAAGTCTACGGGCGTTTCGATGGCCGATATCGCTACTCGCGTAATGCTGGGCCAGTCGCTCAAGGAGCAGGGTATCGAGTCGGTATATCGTCCCGATCGTACACGTTGGTTTGTGAAGGCTCCGGCATTCTCGTTCTCGAAGATTCGCGGTATGGATTCGTACCTCTCGCCTGAGATGAAATCTACGGGTGAGGCTATCGGTTACGACAAGTCGCTTACCCGCGCACTCTATAAGGCTCTGCAATCATCGGGTATGGATGTGTCGAATTACGGAACGGTATTTTTGACCATCGCCGACAAGGATAAGCCGGCAGCGTTGAAGATCGCTCGCCGATTCTATAACCTCGGCTTCAATATCGAGGCCACTTCGGGCACTGCGGCATACCTGCGCCAGCACGGCATCCGCACACGCCTGCGCCGCAAGTTGAGCGAGGGTAGCAAAGATATTATCGAGACATTGCGTCAGGGTCACGTTACCTACGTTATCAACACCATCGACCTCGATCAGCACAGCAATCGTTTGGATGGATATGAGATTCGCCGCACGGCTGTAGAGAATAATGTAACAATCTTCACCGCGCTCGAGACCGTGCGCGTACTGCTCGATGTTCTCGAGGAGATTACGCTCGGAATTTCGACCATTGATGCAGAGTAGCGATGTATAAGAAGGGTATATACGAAATACGAAGCAACGAGCCGCTGACAGATAGTGTTTGGCGAATGGTTCTGGTGGGGGATACGCAGTATCTCACCGCCCCGGGCCAGTTCGTCAATATCGCCATCGAGGGTTGCTACCTGCGCCGTCCGATTTCGGTTTGTGACTACGACGACAAGAGCATTACGCTGATTTACAAGGTTGTGGGTCGTGGTACCGAGATTATGAGCCGTATGCAGGTCGGCGAAAAGTTGGATGTACTTACAGGTCTGGGTAACGGATTCTCGACTTCGGCCCTCACGGAGCGACCTCTGCTTGTGGGTGGAGGCGTAGGTGTTCCGCCGCTCTATAATCTTGCCAAGCGTCTTAAGGAGGCCGGCAAGAAGGTGCAGGTCGTGTTGGGTTTCAACCGCGCAGACGAGATATTCTATGCCGAGGAGTTCAAGGCTTTGGGTGTCGATGTTTACATCACCACGGTTGATGGCTCGGTGGGCATCAAGGGCTTTGTGACCGATGCGATGAAGGAGCTGGAGGCAGACTATATCTACACATGCGGCCCGCTGCCGATGCTCAAGGCTGTCTATTCGGCCTCAGCGTGCGATGGCGAGTTCAGCTTTGAAGAGAGGATGGGCTGTGGCTTCGGAGCATGTATGGGCTGCTCGTGCCAGACCACCAAGGGAAGTAAACGTATTTGTAAAGAGGGTCCCGTGCTGAAGCGTGACGAAATAATTTTTTAGGATATGAGGGATACATCGGTAGTATTGAGCGGTATCAAACTGGATAATCCGGTAATCCCCGCGAGTGGTACGTTCGGCTATGGAGCCGACTTCCGCGAGTTTTACGACATCAACATCCTCGGCTCCTTCTCGTTCAAGGGAACAACCAAGGATGCGCGTTTCGGTAACCCCACACCCCGTATCGCCGAGTGCGAGAGCGGACTTATCAATGCCGTGGGTCTTCAGAATCCGGGTATTGATGCCGTAATCAACGAGGAGTTGCCACGATTGAAGGAGTTTTTCCATAAGCCGGTGATTGCTAATATCTCGGGCTTCTCAATTGATGAGTATCGCCACTGCTGCGAGCGAATCGATAAGGAGGAGCAGGTGGGCATCATCGAGGTTAATGTAAGTTGTCCCAATGTGCGTCACGGAGGCATGTCGTTTGGCACCTCCCCCGAGGCCGCTGCCGAGGTTACACGTGCCGTTAAGGAGGTGACATCGAAGCCGGTATACATTAAGTTGAGTCCCAATGTGACCGACATCGTGTCGATTGCCAAGGCTTGCGAAGAGGCAGGAGCCGATGGCTTGTGTCTGATTAACACCCTGCTCGGTATGCGTATTGATATGGTGCGCCGCCGCCCGGTTATCGCCAACAAGATGGGCGGATTCTCGGGTGATGCAGTCTTCCCCGTGGCGGTAAGGATGGTCTATCAGGTGTCGAAGGCGTGCTCGGTGCCGGTCATCGGTTGTGGAGGTGTAAGTTCGGCGCGTGACGTTATCGAGATGATGATGGCCGGAGCTACGGCTGTGGAGGTTGGCACGGCCAACCTGCGCAACCCTTACGCCTGCAAGGAGATTATCGAGGCTCTGCCCACGGAGATGGAGCGATTGGGTATCGAGCGATTGACGGATATTATCGGAATCGTAGAGTAAAAGATAAAAAGATATAAGAAAATGAAAAAGAGAGATGTAATCATTGCTTGCGACTTTGCAAGTGCCGAGCAGACGCTCGCATTCCTCGACCGTTTCGAGGAGGAAAAGCCCTTCGTAAAGATTGGTATGGAGCTCTTCTATGCCGCAGGTGCACCCATCGTGCGCGAGATTAAGCGCAGAGGACACAAGATTTTCCTCGACCTGAAGTTGCATGATATCCCCAACACCGTGAAGAAGGCTATGGCCGTATTGTCGAATCTGGATGTCGATATGTGTAATGTTCACGCGGCAGGTACCGTGGAGATGATGCGCTACGCAATCGAGGGTCTTACCCGCGCAGACGGCACTCGTCCCCTGCTGATTGCCGTGACACAGCTCACCTCGACCAGCGAGGAGCGTATGCAGAAGGAGCTACTCATTGACGCTACCATCAACGACTGCATCGTAAAGTATGCTCAGAATACTAAGGAGGCAGGTCTGGATGGCGTAGTTTGCTCGCCGCTGGAGGCGCGTATGGTTAAGGATGCTTGCGGAGAGGAGTTCTTGACAATCACACCGGGTGTTCGCTTTGCCGATGGCGAGAAGGCTGACCAGGTGAGAGTAACCACTCCGGCTCGCGCTCGCGAGATTGGCTCGGACTACATCGTGGTAGGTCGTCCCATCACGGCTGCCGAGGATCCCGTAGCAGCATATCGCCGTTGTGTGGCGGAGTTCGTGGGCGAGGAGTAGCGGGGCCATTGCGTCTGTGGCAGAGATGTTGCAGTCGCAACGCCTACAATCACCAAAACTCTTTTTTTTATGAAAAATGTAAAACTGTTCTACCTGCGTGGTTGCCCCTTCTGCAAGAAGGCACTGCGCTATATAGACGAGCTGAAGGCGAAACACCCCGAGTTTCGAGCTATCGAAATCGAGATGATTGAGGAGTCGGAGCAGCCGGATGTGGCCGACAAGTACGATTACCACTACGTGCCGACCTTCTACCTCAATGAGATTAAGGTTCACGAGGGAGGTATCTATGCTGATGAGGTGGAGCAGATTTTGCGCAAGGCATTGGAGTAAAAAATAACAATAAAAATAACCCGAAAGATGAAAAAACTTATAGCAAAAGATCTGCTCTCTATTGGCGCGGTATTCCTCCGTCCCGAGCAGCCGTTTACCTGGGCAAGCGGTATCAAAAGCCCGATTTACTGCGACAACCGCCTCACCCTGTCGGATACGAAGGTTCGTGCCAATGTCGAGAATGGCTTGGCAGAGGTTGTGCGCACCCACTATCCCGAGGCTGAGGTGCTGATGGGTACAAGTACCGCAGGTATCGCTCACGCAGCAATCACCGCAACGATTCTCGATCTGCCGATGGGATACGTTCGCAGCGGTGCGAAGGATCACGGCCGCACAAACCGCATCGAGGGTCGCCTCGAGAAGGGTCAGAAGGTTGTGGTTATCGAGGATTTGATCTCGACCGGCGGTAGCTGCATCGAGGTTGTCGAGGCTCTGCGCGAGGCCGGTGCCGAGGTGTTGGGTGTGGCGAGCATCTTTACCTACGGAATGAAGCGCGGCTTGGAGCGTCTGGAGGCTGCAAATGTGAAGAATGTATCTCTCTCGGATCTCGACACCCTGGTTGAGGTGGCAGCCGAGGAGGGTTACATCAAGCCCGAGGATAAGGCGCGTCTGATTGCCTTCCGTAATAATCCTTCGGATGAGAGTTGGATTCAGAAATAATCAAAACATTAGGTAATATGAAGCATCTGATTGATACTACCGACCTCTCGGTGCAGCAGACGCAGGAGATTATCGACCTTGCGCTCGATATCATAGCAAATCGCGAGAAGTACCGCTCGGTATGCAGTGGCAAGAAGCTCGCAACCCTCTTTTATGAGCCAAGTACCCGTACCCGCTTGAGCTTTACATCGGCGATGATGGAGCTCGGTGGTAACGTTATTGGCTTCTCGGATGCAGCATCCTCTTCGGTGTCGAAGGGCGAGACCGTGGCTGATACGGTGCGCGTAATCAGCTGCTTTGCTGACATTATTGCGATGCGCCACTTCAAGGAGGGTGCTCCGCTCGTAGCTTCGCAGTACGCATCTATTCCAATCATCAATGCCGGCGATGGTAGCCATGCTCACCCGACACAGACTCTGACCGACCTGCTCACCATTCGCCGTGAGCTGGGCCGTCTGGACAATCTGACCATCGGATTCTGTGGTGATTTGAAGTTCGGACGTACCGTTCACTCGCTCATCAAGGCCCTGGCCCGTCAGACAGGCATCAAGGTAATCCTTATCGCTCCCGATGAGTTGCGTCTGCCGACCTATCTGCGTGAGGAGGTGTGCGACCGCAACGGAATCCCTACACGCGAGGTGAAGACTATGGAGGAGGTTATGCCCGAGTTGGATATACTCTATATGACCCGTGTACAGCAGGAGCGTTTCCTCGATCGCGATGAGTTCGAGCGTCTGCGCGACAGCTTCATCCTTACCCCCGAGAAGCTCGCAACGGCCAAGAAGGATATGATAATCCTCCACCCGCTGCCCCGCGTGAATGAGATTGTACGCGCCGTGGATAATGATCCGCGTGCTGCATACTTCCGTCAGGTTGAGAATGGTAAGTTTGTCCGTATGGCTCTTATCTGCAAGCTGCTCGAGTGGTCGACCGAGCGTCCCACAACGCCGACTCCGCGCTTTGCCGATGAGTATATCGTCAATGAGCATACCTGCACCAACCGCAACTGTATCTCGACCACCGAGGATGTGGATACACTCTTCCACCGCACCGAGGATGGCTCGTGCCGTTGTGCCTACTGTGAGGCTAAAGCCAAATAGTGTACCTATATATATAAAGATTAGAGGTTGCCGCGAGAATATCGGGCAACCTCTAATCTTTTCTACGTATTGGCAGATATGGCCTACAGACCGAACTCCTTGCGAAGCATCTCGACTGCATCCAAACGCTCCCAACCGAAGAACTCGACCTCGCGCTCTACCGGGATGCCACACTCATAGCAGCATACACGTTTGGTGTAGGGGCGATTGCCGAAGTGTCCATACGATGCTGTAGCCTCGAAGATGGGGTTCTTCAGTCCGAAACGCTTGACGATGCTTGCCGGACGCAGGTCGAACAGCTTGGCGATACGCTCTGCCAGCTCACCATCGTTCATCGCAAGGTGGTTGGTGCCGTAGGTGTCTACGTATACCGACAACGGCTCGGCGATGCCGATAGCGTATGAAACCTGCACCAATACCTCATCGGCGATGCCTGCTGCAACCATATTCTTGGCGATGTGACGAGCTGCATAGGCTGCTGAACGATCGACCTTCGAAGAGTCCTTACCCGAGAAGGCACCGCCACCGTGTGCGCCGCGACCTCCGTAGGTATCGACAATAATCTTACGACCCGTGAGGCCGGTATCTCCGTGCGGGCCACCGATGACGAACTTGCCGGTGGGGTTTACGTGAAGGATGTAATCCTCGCCGATAAGGTCGGCCAGACGGTCGTTGGCACGCTCCAGACGAGCCTTTACGCGCGGGATAAGAATGGTGCGTACATCCTCCTTGATTTGAGCGGTCTCGGCCCACTCATCGTGCTGGGTCGAAACAACAATGGTGTGTACACGCAGAGGCTTACGGGTTTGGTTGTCGTACTCGATAGTCACCTGGCTCTTTGAGTCGGGGCGCAGGTAGGTCATCACCTTACCCTCGCGGCGAATGTCGGCCAACTCCTTGAGGATGACGTGCGAGAGGATAAGCGTTGCGGGCATCAGCTCGCGAGTCTCGTTGCAGGCGTAGCCGAACATAATACCCTGGTCGCCGGCACCCTGCTGCTCCTCCTCGGCGCGAACGACACCCTGATTGATGTCGGGCGACTGCTCGTGGATTGCCGAGAGGATACCGCACGAAGCGGCATCGAACTGATATTCACTCTTGTTGTAGCCGATGCGGTCGATTACGCGGCGAGCCACGCCCTGCACATCTACATAGGCCTCCGAGCGCACCTCGCCCGAGACCACTACCAGACCGGTGGTGCAGAGAGTCTCGCAAGCGACCTTAGCCTGCGGATCGTGGCGCAGAAACTCATCGAGAATGGCATCGGAAATCTGATCCGAAACTTTGTCAGGGTGTCCTTCAGAGACCGACTCTGACGTAAATAAAAATCCCATAGTACAAATTTTAATTGTTAAACATTTGTGCCAGAATAGGTTTGTACCCGCTAAACGGGCTCAAACATATTCTCAAATGGGGTATGATTTGCTGCTTTTAATAAAAGATGCTGTTTTAGCGATTTTTTATTGTGGTTGCAATCAGTCAAATCTATCCACATTTCATTTTCCCTCAAAAGGGCGTGCAAAGATACGCCCACCCTGCATAAATTCCAAATTTTTTCTTAATTTTGTAAATAAATCCAAACTCATCCACCAAAACAACGGCACTATGGAGGTTAAAATTGCACAAGATTGGAAAGATATTCTTGCACCCGAGTTCGAAAAACCTTATTTCGAAGAGCTTACACGCTTCGTGCGCGAAGAGTATGCATCGCATCGAGTCTATCCCCGAGGCTCGAATATCTTCCGTGCCTTCGACAAGTGCCCATTCGATAAGGTGAAGGTGGTCATCATCGGCCAGGATCCCTACCACGGCCCCGGCCAGGCGCACGGATTGTGCTTCTCGGTGGCTGACGGAGTGCCCTTCCCACCATCGTTGCAGAATATATTTAAGGAGGTGCAGGCCGATACGGGAGCCGAGATACCCCTCTCGGGAAATCTCGACCGTTGGGCCGAGCAGGGGGTGTTGCTGCTCAATGCGGTGCTGACCGTGCGTGAGCACGAGGCGGCATCCCACGCCGGCAAGGGCTGGGAGAGCTTTACTGATGCCGTTGTGCGAGCCGTGGCCGAGCGCAAGGAGGGTGTGGTCTATATGTTGTGGGGTAGCTACGCCCAGCGTAAGGGTGCTATTGCTGATCCGACTAAAAATTTGATTCTCAAGGCTGTGCATCCATCGCCATTGTCGGCATACAGGGGTTTTCTGGGCTGCCGCCACTTCTCACAGGCCAATGCCTATCTCGAGAGCCTCGGCAAGGAGCCAATCCGCTGGTAGAAGAATCGGTGTGAAAATGATGATGGTCCGAATAAACAAGTTTTTTTTTCGGACGGAATGCTATCAGATTCTAATCCTTAAATCGCCGGCAAGGCAGTCGATATCGAGCGGGAACGTGGGACCAGGCTGTCCATCGGTGTCGGTGGTGATATCGGTCAGTGTCGAGGTGATGCGCAGGTGTCGGCTACGGAGATGCTTGATAGATGAGGGTCTTCCGCCACAGAGATAACGCAAGATGTCGAGCAACAGCAGCGGGAGGGGGCGTTTGGTGATGAAGACCGCATCGAGCAGTGCGTCATCAGGCTTGGCATTGCGAGCCAGAGGTATGCGACCGGCGGTGCATCCGTTGAAGATCAAAGCTGTGACAACATCGGCCGAGAGAGTGCCCTTATCGCTCTCGATAGTCAGCGGCATCGAGCGATAGGAGAGCAACTCGCGCGACCCCTCGAAGATATAGGCCAATCGCCCGAAAATGCGCTTGACGGAGTCGGGGGTGTGTTGCGAGGTGGTGGTGAAGAGGCCGAAGCTGAGGATATTGACAAAGAGTCTGCCATTGACCAGACCACAGTCGATCTGTCGCTCGTGGCCATCAAGAATCTGTTGTGCCGCCTGGCGCGGGTCGAGCGAGATGCCGAGCATACCCGCAAAGTCGTTGGCCGTGCCGATGGGGATGATGCCGAGCGGAAGGTCGAGGCCGTGGCGGTGCATACTCTCCACAATATAACCTATGGTGCCATCGCCACCCGCGGCAACCAGAATGTCTATATCCTCAAGCCTCTCGAACGGGTTACCCTCAAAGTCGATGCTTCGCGAGGTGACCTCTGCACCCGAGGCCTCGAAAACCTCGATGGCACCGGCCAGCAGTCGCTGGGGGGCTTGTCGCCCCGACTTGCAGTTGTATAGAATCGCTATCTTTGTCATTGTGTCTACTCCAAAGTGTTGAATATACGATACTTGTCCTCTGTGTCGTCAATTATGA
>JBGUTM010000116.1:0-4025 GCA_045133075.1 Alistipes sp.
CCCGCCCTCCGAAGAGTTGTTCGAGTGCCGGTGCCGAGTACCCTTCGAGAGCCAATCGGCGACAGAGAGCCTGGCGGTCGAGAGCCGACATACTGCGTACACCGGCAGCAATATGGCGGTGAGCAAGCGATGAACGCATAGCCACCAGCGCATATATCGCCGCCCGAGCCACCTCCGCATCGCACTCCGAGGCGGCCATCTCGAGCAAGAGCGGCTTGGTCTCCTCGACACCGAACTCACGCGCGATGTTGAGCCCCAGAATCCGCAGATTGCGGCTCTGCGAGGCGAGCAGAGGCTCACACGCCACCGGCAACATCCCTCGCCGTAGCCGAGCCATAATCTCGGCCATCTCAAAGTCGTTGAGCGGCTCCCCGAACTCAACAAGGCTGCGCAGGGCCGAGGAGGCATCGCCCATAATGCGAATCATCAGTGCGTAGAAGCGTACAAATCTATTACGATCATCGTCATACCTCTCCACCTGTGCAACCACCCTCGAAGACAGGGGCAGGCAGGCAAGCAAGGATATGTAGTATGCACGCCTAAGGCCGCGAGTACGTTTAACCCTACGTAGCAGCCAATAGTCCACACCGTTATCAATGGCAATGCGACCGACTATGGCCGTGTCGGGACCATAGACCGATGAGCCCACCGTAGCCAATACACGGGCCAGCACCTCCTTTGCCCCACGGCTCTCAATCATCGGGAAGCGCGAAGGAAGACTCTCATTCGATAGCATCACGGCCGTAACGATACGCATATATCGCTGTGAAAGCAGATTTTCGAGCCTCTGCATACGATTCGCCCTGAGTCGATGCACAAGGGCGGTAATCCCCACGACCAAAATCAAGGCCGAGAGAGTGGCAAGATATATGACAAGCCCCAAAGTGACCATACCACTCACACCCCTAAAGTTTCACATATTTTGCGCCTTACACGTCTGATGTTTACGGGGAAGGTGATATATTGCGACACGCCACACTCGAGCAGGCTCAATACCGCTCGCTCGGAATGGTGCCACGCGAGGACAAAGAGCTCGGGACGGCGCAACCCACTCGGTCGCAGTGAGGCCAGAGGCTCGGTACCATCAAAGAATGGCGTAAGGTCGAGCAGGATAACCATATCGAAGAGCCCGCGGCGACACTCACCCTCCACATCGGCAAGAGCCTCGGCAGTGCGCACCTCGGCCGCAATGTCGGCAAGCAATGATGCCGTCATCTCGCGCATCAGCATATCGGATCCCGCAACAAGAACTCGTTTCATAGCTATTTTAATCGTTCAAAGCCGCAAGAAAGCCCCGAAAAATGTGCCAAAAACTAAATTTTCGCAAAAAAAGTTTAATGGAATGTTGTTTGTATATCAAAAATGACTATCTTTGCAGTCCGAAATTATGTCAAAACTGATATAACTTTAAGATTAAATGTACGTAATAGTAGAAATTGCAGGTCAGCAATTTAAGGCTGAAAAGGGTCGTAAGCTCTATGTTCACCGTCTTTCGGGCGAGGAGAACTCGTCCATTAGCTTCGACAAAGTCCTGCTGGTAGACAATGGCGGTCAGGTTAAGGTAGGCGCACCTGTTGTAAAAGGCGCCTCGGTACAGTGTAAAATCCTCAAGCACCTCAAGGACGACAAGGTTCTGGTGTTTAAGAAGAAGCGCAGAACTGGTTACCAGAAGTGTAATGGTCACCGTCAGTATCTGACTCAGATTCTCGTAGAGGAGATTGTTGCATAATTAAAAACTTAGAGAAAAATGGCACACAAAAAAGGTGTAGGTAGTTCGAAGAACGGTCGTGAGTCAGAGAGCAAACGACTTGGCGTTAAACTTTTCGGTGGTCAGTTCGCTAAAGCAGGCAACATCATCGTTCGTCAGAGAGGTACGGTTCACAATCCGGGTAACAACGTAGGTATGGGTAAGGATCACACCCTCTTTGCGTTGGTAAACGGTACGGTAGTATTCTGCAAGAAGGCTTCCGGCAAGTCGTACGTTAGCGTAACTCCGGTAGAGTAATCACTGGAGGTAACACAAAATGAGAGGTTCTCGATTGTCGAGAACCTCTTTTTTTTGCTCACTATGCAGACCAGAAGAAGGACAAGGGTATAGGCGATAAGTTGATGTTGTGCCTCTACGGCCTACCCTGACATCATCGTCACTACGCCAACTGCGATCATATCGAGCAGTGCCCGGGCAAAAGGTTTGACTATAAGGAGTAACAAAAAGGGCTGTCACAACACCTGTTGGACAGCCCTTTGAGCTTTAACACACTCTGATTAGAGAGCGTTTACGTGCAACTGAGCAGCGCTCTTAAGGTTTGCAGCCTTATTCTTGTGAATAATGTGCAACTTTGCGAGCTTGTCGAGCATTGCAGTTACCTTCGGAAGAAGTGCCTCAGCAGCGCTCTTCTCGTTAGTGTTACGCAGAGCCTTCACAGCGTTACGGGTGGTCTTGTGATAGAGACGGTTGTGTGCACGCTTGGTTACGGTCTGACGAATTCTCTTCTTCGATGACTTGTGATTTGCCATAGTTTTGTTAGTTTTATATTTTTACTTTTTTAAGTTTCTAAATTCTTTGGGCTGAAGTGCGCCCTCCCACACCGTGAAGCCTCCCGGCTCCAATGAGCACCACGTAAGTGTCCTCTCATGTTTTTACCGCTGTCAAACACCCGAAGGTGAAGTCATTGTAGCCCGTACGAGAGTCGAACTCGTCTTTCAAGAATGAAAATCTTGCGTCCTAGCCGATAGACGAACGGGCCGATACCACTATTGCGGCCGACATTTGGTCACTTTAGCGGGGCAAAGATAGTGCTTTTTTTTTAATCTGCAATCGCCGAGTGAAAATATATTGATTTTTAGCCAAAAAACAGCTAACCCCTCTGTACCACACATCTGCACCCACGGAATGTTTGATTTAGAGTATTCAAACGCTCACCTCCTTTAGGCGGGCTCCCATCACAACAGAGCATCAATTACAAATACCGCAAAGTATCCCAACCAATCATAAACGCCATAGCAAAAAAACAAACATCATAACAAACCAATCAACAAACCATATATAGGTATATAAAAAGTGTATGAGTAGATAAAAAATGCTACGATTATGTCTATTTAGGATATTTTTATTAACTTTGAGAGTCTTTATCTTCGGATATCACAATTCCTAATTAGAGTGCAAAAGCGTTATGGAGCTAACATTAAAGTCTTACAAAGAGTTTTGGGAACAGCTACCTGTGAATGTTGAGGCAAACCTCAAGTTTGCAAAATATATTATCACAGGAGATTCTGTGCACCAATACTATTTCTGGGGCGAGTATAGCAAGCCAATCCTCTCTTGGATTATCGTAAATGCGCTATATCGTTCATACACGCCTCAAGCCGAACGCGAAATTACTGGTCGCTATTATGAATTTGTTGCAGGGCCATTCAAGGATTGCCTACCCCAGTGGCATCAGCTAGTGTGGTACAAGGGAATCAACAACGAAAAACTACACTCGTGGCTCAAACGAAACGGATGCCAATGGTTTCGTAAAGACAAAATCAAGGATGAAAAAGAGCATAGTCTGTTGTCGGAATTGATAGAATTTAAGGAGTACAACACTCTAAATGACGTGAAAGATGAGGATAGTCCCTCAGACGAACAACTCCTCAAGGAGCAGCGTCTACTGGCGGCGTGGAACAACATAAGCGATAAAGACCGCGAAATTATCAAGTCGATGGTTCTTGAAGATCTGCACTGGAGCAAAGCCTGGGACACGTTAAACAAGTACATCAAACCCCGAGAAGGAGTAGATGTTATGCAGACTTGGTCGCCAAAGTTGAAACAGGATTCATTGGCGCGTTTGAAAGCGAGGGCTATAAAGCATTTGATTTTACGATATAATATGCTATTATAAAAATAGGCACACTATGGATGACAGACGCAAAGAGTATTTTGACAACAACCTTTCGGAGAATGAAATCGGCAAGGTTGAAGCTCATATTGCAGATTTCAAAGAAATATACCCCGAGGACTTCAGTTTTAACGAAGAGTGTGA
>JBGUTM010000117.1:0-2210 GCA_045133075.1 Alistipes sp.
GATACGCAGTGTGGTTGCCGGTAACATATTTACCCCCGAACGTCCCGGGATGTTGTAGAGAATTATCGGCAGTGGTGAGGCCTCCGACACGCGCTTAAAGTGCTGATAAAGGCCCTCTTGCGATGGCTTGTTATAATAAGGTGTCACACTCAATATCGCATCGGCACCCGACAGGTCTATCTCGTGCAGCTGGTCAAGCACCTCCGAGGTGGAGTTACCTCCCACACCGATAACGAGGGGCACCCTGCCCGCAACGTGCTTGGTAACAAATGCCGCCACCTCCACTCGCTCGGGGATGTAGAGCGTGGGGGTCTCGGCCGTAGTGCCGAGCGCAACGATGTAATCGACACCTCCCTCAATAACGTAATCTATCATCTTGCCGAGTGACGAGAAGTCAATACTTCCGTCCTCGTGGAATGGGGTTATCATCGCAACACCCACACCCTTAAATTTCTCCTGAATAGCCATAGCTTTCGTTTGGATTAGAACAGCGTTCCCTGCATCGGCTCCTCTCGTTTGGGTTCGGGAGCCACCTCGACCGGCTGCAAAGCGACAATCTCTCCGCCACCAATCATATCTACAAGTTCCTGTTCGGTTATTATCTGTACTCCTAATTTTTCTGCTTTCTGCAACTTTGCAGGGCCCATATTGCGACCCGCAACGAGATAATCAACATTGGCCGATACGGTTGCCAGATTCTTACCTCCGTTAGCCTCAATCATCTCCTTGAGTTCATCGCGCGAGTGGAGTGTAAAGAGACCCGAAATCACAAAGTTCTTACCCACGAGCGACTCTGAATGTAACACCTTCTGCTCGGCTTCGAACTGCACCCCTGCACGGCGCAAACGCTCGATGATTGAGCGATTCTCCTCATCGGCAAAGTATTCGATGATGGCATCGGCAATCTTTTCGCCCACCTCTTCGGACTCCATCAGCTCCTCGCGCGAGGCATTCATCACCGCCTCCAACGACAGGAAGTGCGAAGCCAAATACTTGGCTGTAGTCTCGCCCACGAAGCGTATTCCGAGAGCAAACAAAACCCTACGGAAGGGCACCTCCTTCGAGCGAGCAATGCTGCGGATGATGTTCTCGGCCGACTTCTCGCCCAGACGCGGTAGTCCGGCGAGTTGCGTAGCTTGCAGGTCGTAGAGGTCTGCTATATTGTTCAAAAGACCACTCTCAAAGAGCAGTTCGACCGTCTCCTCACCCAGTCCATCTATATCCATCGCCTTGCGGCGAATAAAGTGCACGATACGTCCCAAAATTTGGGGGCGGCAGTGGCTCTGATTGGGGCAGTAGTGTTTGGCCTCACCCTCATAGCGCACCAACGGCGTACCACACTCGGGACACTCCACGATATATTCAAACGGCACGCTATCGGCCGGTCGCTCCGAGAGCTCTACACCCGTAATCTTCGGGATAATCTCGCCACCCTTCTCGACATAGACCTTATCACCCAGACGTATATCGAGCAGTGCAATCTGCTCGGCATTATGCAACGAGGCACGTCTGACGGTAGTACCTGCCAGCAGTACGGGTTCGAGGTTTGCCACAGGGGTAATCGCTCCGGTGCGACCCACCTGGAAATCGACACTCTCGAGCGTTGTAAGAGCCTGTTCTGCCTTGAATTTATAGGCTACCGCCCAACGTGGCGACTTGGCCGTAAAGCCCAGTGCACGTTGATTGGCATAGTCATTAACCTTGATAACCACTCCATCCGTAGCGAAGGGCAACTGTTTACGCGCCTGATCCCAATAAGCTATATACTCGTCAATCTCGGCCACCGAGCGACATACGCGCATCTCCTTCGAGACCTTAAATCCCCACTCGCGAGCCTTTGTCAGATTCTCGATATGCGACCCGAAGGGTAGTGCTTCACCCGCCATCTGGTAGAGCGTACAATCCAATCCTCGTTTAGCAACCACAGCCGAAGATTGCTGTTTGAGCGTTCCCGCTGCCGCATTGCGCGGGTTGGCAAAGAGAGCCTCGCCATTAGCCTCACGCTCGGCGTTAATCTTATCGAACGAGGCGTAGGGCATCAACACCTCGCCACGAATCTCGAAGAGAGCAGGGTAACCCTCTCCCTGAAGTGTCAGGGGCACCGAACGGATGGTGCGAACATTGGCCGTCACATCATCGCCACTGGTACCATCGCCTCGCGTTACGGCACGCACCAGCTCTCCATTCTCGTAGGTGAGCGATATGGCCGT
>JBGUTM010000118.1:0-6565 GCA_045133075.1 Alistipes sp.
TACCCCCCCCCAAAAAAAAAACAAGGAAGCATTCCTTATGACCGAGGGGTAAAAACACCAATGACTTTTTTTGGGGGGGGGAAAAGTCGGCGATTGCCGACTTTTTTACTACTCCACCAATTCGTTTTCACTACTCCACCAACTCGAAGCCCTGCTTCTCGCCGCCAACAAAGCGATAGAGGCGGGCATCACCATCCTGGCCCTGAGGACTCTTTTTGCCGTGGGCTGCATAGAAATAGCCATCGCCGATAGCGCACAAACCCTTGGCTCCGATATTGTCGTGCCAGCCGCGAATCTCGGGATTCTTCGGGTCACGGTCGCCGCGCTCGAGCAACGACAGCACCTTACCCTTCTTGAGGTACTCAACACCCTGCAACCACTCCTTGCGCGGAGCCTTCGAGCCATCAACCACGAAGGTCGAGAAGTTTGCAAACTGCTCCTTCTTACCCTTATAAACAGCCATAAACCAAAGATTGGTCTGGGGATCATACTCCAGATTCTGAACGCCATACGAGGTATTTCCCGTATAGACAAAGTAGTAGCTTGCTGGCTTGGCGGGACCGTGGCGGTGCATATTATCCTGCGATAGCGGAGCCTCATACTTCGACCAATTGCGGGTATCGTACTGCAACAACACCTGATAGTCGTTATCCGAACGCTCCTTATCACGATAGATGCCATAGGCAACAGTCAGATAGTTGCGACCGTCACTCTTGCCGAATGCAGGGCCGAACGACACTCCGTCAATACCGCTACAACCGAAGCGATGGGGCGTATCCTTACCCTTTGCAGTTGGTACCGATGCCTTATAGTCAGCCAGAACGGTCGGCAGAAATACCGAGGTCATAATGCCATCCTTCTCGGCACTCATACCCTCGCGGGTAATCTTCTCGACATCAAAGATAGCGATGTAGAAGCCATCCTGAAGGGTTTTGTTCGACTTCTCTTGTCGCATAATGCCCTTACCGATAGCATCATTCTTATACTCGAGCGAGCCATAAAGACGGCCATCCTCATCGTTGAAGTCGATACATCCCAGGTGCCCGAGTAGACCCGTAACCGTGCCGATAACATTACCCTTAAGGTCGGTCTTGACGAGCATCGTGGTAAATGAGTAGTAGACGTGCTTATGCTCGGTATCGAGAGCGATACCCTGAACGTGACCCGCACGCCACAATCCTCCATAAATCGAGCGGGGCATATCCTTCGGCGCGATAGTTTGAGCCGAGAGCGATGCTCCACCCATAACAAGGGCAAGCATCAGTGCAAAGAGTTTCTTCATT
Source organism: Alistipes sp. (assembly GCA_045133075.1). Taxonomy (GTDB): domain Bacteria; phylum Bacteroidota; class Bacteroidia; order Bacteroidales; family Rikenellaceae; genus Alistipes. Next base: position 1,284 of record JBGUTM010000118.1, read on the forward strand.
GTAGTATAGCGTTATTATTGTTTTTTATCGGTTGGATGTTCGATATCGCAGGCCGAGCAGTTACCACCGCAACCTACCGAAGGATCATCCGAGCAATCGGCCTGTCCGATATCCTCGCGTGTCTCCTGCACGGCACATTTAATACCGAGTTTCTGCATATTTTTATTGGTCGATATCTCGCTATCGATAAAGTGTCCTTTGACGATAATAGTTATCGACAAGCCGAGGACAAAGAGCCCCACGGCTCCTATTGCGAATAGTATCACGACTAACCAGGCAGGCATAACTATCACTTTTTTGTGTTTAACTTTTGTTTTTCGCCTACAAATGTATACATTTGTGAGTTATTTTGCAAAAATATTGCCCTCGTTGTACGAGCGAGATTGTGCAGCAGGTCAAAAAGCGACCTTCGAGGGGGCATAGTTTGATAGAGAGAAGATTATGAAAATTGTACTATCGGGAGCCGGCGAAATGGGCAGCCACCTGGCAAAGATGCTCAGTGGCAACGGTCACGACATCACCGTCATCGACAAGGATGCAAAACTTCTCACCGAGGTAAGCAGCCTGGCTGATGTCATCACGGTCGAGGGCGATGCCACGACCTTTGCGGTACTACGCAAAGCCTCGGTGCGCAAGTGCGACCTCTTTATCGCTGTGGATCATATCGAGAACGACAACGTCCTCTCGGCAATTATGGCCAAGCAGCTCGGAGCCAAGAAGTCTATCGCCCGCATCGATAACAACGAGTATCTGGAGCCCAACAACAAGGAGATGTTTATCAATATGGGCATCGACTACCTCTTCTACCCCGAGAAGGTGGCCGCCGGTGAGGTTATCAATCTGCTCGGCCATACCGCTACTACCGAGTATGTAGACTTCTCGAACGGTAAACTCTCGCTGGTCGTATTCCGCCTCGAGGCGACATCACCACTGGTGGGTCGCACACTGGCAAGCCTCGCCGAGGAGGATTCGGTATTGAGCTTCCGCACGGTGGCCATATCGCGTGGCGGCCAGACCATAATCCCGACCGGTGCAGATGGCTTTATGGAGGATGATCTGGTCTACATCATCACTCGTCAGGACTCGATGCACGAGGTTATGGCCCTCTCGGGACAGACCGATGTGAGGGTACAGAATATGATGATTCTCGGAGGTTCACGTATAGGCGTTCGCATAGCCACCGAACTGCAGGAGGAGATGAACATCAAGCTCATCGACTACAACGCCGAGAAGGCCTACCGTTTGGCAGAGTTGTTGGACAAGACACTCATCATTAACGAGGATGGTCGCAACACTGAGGCGATGATGGAGGAGGGCCTCTCGAATATGGATGCATTTGTGGCGGTAACCGGCCGTAGCGAGACCAACATCCTGACCGCAATGCTTGCCAAGAGAATGGGCGTCAAGAAGGTTATTGCCGAGGTCGAGAACCTCAACTATATCAATCTGGCCGAGAGTATCGGCATCGACACCATCATAAACAAGAAGTTGGTGACCGCCTCGAATATCTTCCGCTTCACAATGTCTACCGATGTGCAGGCCATAAAGTGCCTGACCGGCAGCGATGCCGAGGTGTTGGAGTTTATCGTTAAGCCCAACTCGCCCGCAACAAAGAGCCGCATCAAGGATATGGATCTACCCAAAGATGTCATCATCGGCGGTATCGTTCGTGGCGACAAGGTCTTTATTGCTGTGGGTAATACGGAGATTAACGCCTACGATCGCGTGGTAGTCTTCGCGATGCCCTCGGCCATTGACAAAATTGGTTCGTACTTTAACTAATCGTACAATACGAGTTCTTTGATAAAAAACAACTAACCCGAAAAGTGAAGAGACCGAAAAGAGAGAGATAACAAACTAAAAGCTTTTTTCGGTGTCACTTAAAGGTAAAATTTTGCGGAGTCTGTTCCACTCCCGAATTAGGCGTATCGAGCGTATGGCTCGCTATCCGCTCGATGCTCAACAGGCAACATTCTTTGAACTCCTGCGTCTGGGAGCAAAGACCGACTTCGGTCGCCGCTACGAAATTGAGTTGGTGGAGAGCATAGAGGATTTCCAGACCCATATTCCACTCTCGGAGTATGACTCTATGGGGGACTATCTGCGCCAGATGCTCGATGGCCAGGCGGATGTGACAGCTCGAGGCCGAATAGGGATGTTTGCCCGCTCGTCAGGAACAACCTCTGGCCGCAGCAAGTATATCCCCGTCACACGCAGAGCCTTGTGGAGTAACCACCTGCGCGGGATGAGAGATGTGGTGACGCTCTATCTGGAGGCCTATCCCTCATCTCGGATTCTCGATGGCAAAGCCCTCACACTCGGTGGTTCGTGCAACCGTATGGGGCAGGCTTTAGTGGGTGATTTGTCGGCACTGCTGATAGATAGAACTCACCTTACGGGAGGCTGGTTCCGCCTGCCGCGCACTGCAACAGCCCTGCTCCCCGACTTCGAGCAGAAGGTCGAACGTATATGTCGCGAGTGCACGGGCGAGAATATCACCTCATTCGCCGGCGTCCCATCGTGGAATCTTGCGCTTATGCGCAGGGTTTTGGAGTACACAGGCAAGAGCGACCTTCGTCAGGTGTGGAGTGGATTGGAGTTGTTCGTTCACGGCGGTGTAGGCTTTGCACCCTATCGCAACGCCTTTGCGGAGCTGTTTCCCGGCGGAAACATCCGCTATATGGAGACCTATAACGCATCGGAGGGTTTCTTCGCCATTGCCGATGACCCATCAAGGGAGGATATGCTGCTGATGCTCGACTACGGCACATTCTACGAATTTCGCAACGGCGAGAAGATTGTGCCACTCGAAGGGGTCGAGAAGGGAGTACCCTACGCGATGATTATCACCTCGACCAACGGTTTGTGGCGATATGAGATTGGCGATGTTGTCGAATTCACATCGACAACCCCCTACCGATTACGGATTGTAGGGCGCACCAAGCAGTATATCAACGCCTTTGGCGAAGAGTTGACTATGGATAATGTGGAGCAGGCACTCGAGAGCGTATGTCGTCTGACCGGTGGTTGCATCGAGGAGTATACCGTGGCTCCACGATATATGACCGCCGAGGATGCCGGAGCGCACGAGTGGCTGGTGGAGTTCACGGACGAGCCTCGAGACCTCGAGCGATTTGCCGAGATGCTGGATGCTACGCTGATGACCCTCAACTCGGACTACGAGGCCAAACGCCAGAGCACTATGAGCAGGCTCATCATCGAGCCCCTGCCACGTGGGAGTATGCAGCGTTGGCTGACGGCCACAGGACGTAACAAGGTGCCTCGATTGAGGAATGACCGCACGATTTTGGACGAAATAAGAGCTTTCGTCCGCAAGAGTAAAGATGAAGAAAAAGAGTAGAACAAGATATTAAAACCCTATAAAACCCGAACAAAAATGTATATAGCAATTGCAGGTAACATCGGCAGCGGTAAGACTACTCTTACCGAGATGCTCACCAAACACTACGGTGCAAAGGCCTACTATGAGGATACGGATAATCCATACATCGGTGATTTCTATGAGGATATGAACCGCTGGGCGTTCCAGTTGCAGATTTATTTCCTCGGAGCACGTGTTCAGCAGACACTCGATATGTTGGCTGACGGTGCGGAGAACATCTTCCAGGATCGCACAATCTATGAGGATGCCCACATCTTCGCAGGCAACCTTCATCAGATGGGCTTGATGTCAGGCCGCGACTTTCAGACCTATATGAAGGTCTTCAACGTCTCGTCTAATATGATTCCCAAGCCCGACCTTCTGATCTACCTCAAGGCAAGTGTACCTACGCTGATTACGCAGATTCAACGCCGTGGCCGCGACTATGAGCAGAACATTGACGAGGCATACCTCTCGCGCCTGAATGAGAAGTACAACCACTGGATTGACAACATCTACGAGGGACGTGTGCTGGTCATCGATAAGGATAGCGATGATTTTGTTGCCGACCCCACAGTTTTCGAGCGTATCTGCGCCGAGTTGGAGAAGGTGAGAGCCTCGTTGAGCAAATAAAGATTATATTCACCGATGTCATTACCCGAGAAGTTCGTAGAGCGCGTAAAGCGTGAGATGGGTGTCGAGCAGGGAGAGGCATTATGCCACTCATTGCTCGGCCAGAAGCCTACGTCCATACGCCTGAATCCACATAAGCCCTATGCCCAATTGGAGGGTCATAGCGTTCCGTGGAATAGGTATGGCCGCTACCTCGAAGAACGCCCCTCATTCACGCTCGATGTAGGCTTCAATGCCGGCACATACTACGTTCAAGAGGCGGGATCTCAATTTGTGGGACATATCCTCGAGGGGATGAATCCCGAGGGTGCACGTCTGCTCGATATGTGTGCTGCCCCGGGCGGCAAGACCACCCTCTACTCGACACTCGTAGGCAAGAGAGGTCTGGTCGTGGCAAACGAGATTGTCCGTAACCGCGCAGCCATCCTGGCCGACAATGTCCGCAAGTGGGGCGTGGGTAATGTGGTGGTAACAAGCAATGAGCCGCGCCATATTGCGGCCTTCGAGAGTTGGTTTGACATCGTTGCGGTGGATGCCCCCTGTTCGGGTGAGGGTATGTTCCGCAAGGATGAGCAGGCCCGCGAAGAGTGGAGCGAGGGTAATGTGAAGATGTGTGCCGCACGTCAGGCCGAGATTTTGGATGAGGCGTGGAAGACACTCGCAGACGGAGGATTACTCATCTACAGCACCTGCACCTTCAACACGGAGGAGAACGAGGGTACAATCCGTGCTTTGGCAGAGCGTGTAGAGGGTGAGATTGTGGAGGCCGAGGAGATTGTCTGTCCCGATGAGTGGGGCGTGGTCTGCGGTCGCGAGGGTGTATGGCAGACCTTCCGTTTCTACCCCCACCGCACCCAGAGCGAAGGCTTCTTTGCCGCCGTAGCCCGCAAAGCAAAAACAGGATCGCGCCGCGTATGCCCCAAGCCTCGCCGTAAGATTATGACAGAGATCGGCGGCAAACGCAAAGAGGAGCTCTCGCGCTGGGTCGAGCAACCCAAGTCGATGCGCTTTGCGGAGGTTGCCGATACTTGCTACGGATACTTTGCCGATGTCTACGAAGATGTAAAAATGCTGGCCGAGTCGCTGTCGGTAATCTACTCGGGAGTGGCTATGGGTCGCATCTTCGGCTCGACACTTAAGCCCGATGCCGCGCTGGCCTTCTTCGCCGAATTGCGCCGCGATGCTGTGGCCCGCACAACGCTCGAGAGGGAGGATGCATTGCAGTATCTGCGCAAAGCAGAGGTGGCGGCAGAGCAATTTAAGGAGG
>JBGUTM010000119.1:0-2684 GCA_045133075.1 Alistipes sp.
CCTTGAAGAGCAGGTCTGCTCCGAAACGAACTTTTTGGCCACAGATTACAATCTCGGTATTTCGGATGTCGCGACCTTCGGTAAACCAGCGGCTCTCGTAGAACTCCGAGTAGTTGGGGATGTAGCTTTTTGGCACGATACCTTCGATGCGGCCGTTGTATATTACCACGGCGCAGTTGTAGAGGTTGTTCTTGTAGTATATCGGCATTCCGACAATCGAGACTATCGGTCGGGGGTTGGCCAGCAGATATGCCAGAGCCTCATCGCCCGCCTCTAAAAGACGCGATTGCAGGAATAGATCACCGCAGGTGTAGCCCGTAATCGAGAGTTCGGGGAATACAACGATACTCACACCTCGCTCCACGGCTTCGGCTGTCATTCGGTCGATAGCCTCGGCATTGGCTCTACAATCGGCAACCTTTACCAGTGGGGTAGCTGCCGCCACCTTTACAAACCCAAATCGATTTTTCATTGACGTTAAATTAAATTAGTGCCACGGGTTAAATTAGTGCCATTGGCACCATAATTTTCAATAGTTAATGTATTATTTTGCCCAGAGTTGAGCCAGGTTGATGATCACCTGCACAGCCTTCTGCATTGAGTTCAGGGAGCAGTACTCGAACTTGCCGTGGAAGTTCATACCACCGGCGAAGATGTTGGGGCAGGGCAGACCCATAAACGATAGACGTGCGCCATCCGTACCACCACGAATTGGGCGAACGATGGGCTTCACATCGGCCTGTCGCATAGCCTCCAGAGCCTTGTCGATAACCTGTGGATGGGGCTCGACCATCTTGCGCATATTGTAGTATTGATCCTTGAGGGTGAGGGTCAGCACCTCCTTGCCATACTTCTTCTGCAACATATCCACTGCGCTCCACATCCATACTTTCTTGGCCTCGAACTTCTCGGTGTCGTGATCGCGGATGATGTACGAAATCTGAGCCTGCTCGACCGTGCCGCTGATGCCTACGCAGTGGTAGAAGCCCTCGTAACCTTCGGTATGCTCGGGGCGCTCGGTGGCGGGGAGCAGGGCATTGAGCTCACAAGCTACCTGGATGGCGTTGATCATCTTATTCTTGGCATATCCAGGGTGTACGTTGCGGCCCTGGATCGAGATTTTTGCCGAGGCGGCGTTGAAGTTCTCGAACTCCAGCTCGCCCTCGTAGCCGCCATCCATTGTGTAGGCGAAGTCGGCACCGAAGGCTGCCACATCGAAGAAATCGACACCGCGGCCAATCTCCTCATCAGGGGTGAAGCCGATGCGAATCTTGCCGTGCTTGATCTCGGGGTGTGCGAGCAGATACTCTGCCGCGGTCATAATCTCGGCTACGCCGCCCTTATCATCGGCACCCAGCAGTGTGGTGCCGTCAGTGTGAATAAGGGTGTGACCCACAAAGTTCTTCAACTCGGGGAACTCCGAAACCTTCATTGTGAGGGCATCGTTGAGGACTATATCCTCGCCCTCGTAGCACTCGATAATGCGGGGTTTAACATTCTTACCGCTCATATCGGGGGCGGTATCTACGTGTGCGATAAAACCGATTACGGGTGCATTTTCGCGTCCCACGCTTGCGGGGATTGTACCCATAGTGTAGCCATACTTATCTGTTGTAACCTCGGTCATTCCGAGAGCCTCCATCTCCTCTCTGAGCATATTGAGCAGATCGAACTGCTTTGCTGTCGAGGGGAATGTTCCGCTATTTTCATCTGATTGAGTATCAATAGATACATACTTCAGAAATCTCTCTTTTAGTTCCATAATTTTTCGATTTTATGCGGCATTTTTTGCCTCTTCGTGCCTGCCACAAATGGGAAATACGATCTGTATGTCCCATCTGCGTCAGCCTTTGTTCGAGCCAAAACCTGCTCACCTAAAATCAAAAAATGTCGGTGAGCCGGAAGCCTTTGTTAGTAATAATTTTTCTCTTTATGCGGCATCTTTCGACTCTTCGCAATGGACAGCAAACGAATCTGGATGCCTTTTATTTGTTACTCAAACTTTTAGCCTTCTTAAAGCCCCAACTCTACAAACGAAAGATTGCCCTTCTTGGCATTTACGCGACCGAAGCGATCCTCTATAAAGGAGAGGTAGAGCTTGCCCTTATACTTATTCAGTGAGTAGTACTGCATACTGTAAGGCGATGCGTACTCCCACGCGTGTACTACGCTACCATGGTCATCGAGTTTTGCAAGACGCACGCGGCTACGGTTTACACCCTTACCTGTTTCGTAGTTGATCGTGTTGGGCTTAACGTTATACATCGCATAGACCTCATCCTTATAGACAATCATCTCGGGACGCGACTCTACATCTCCGATAAAGTAGGGCTTGCGAATGCACTCACCATCCATCGAGTAGACAGCGAGGAATGTGCCGGCACGTAGCTTATTTTCGGGTCGAGCCGTGCGGGCAATCAGATAGAGGCGGTCGTTGTGGATGGCAATCTCAATCTCCGAAGTACCATATTTGAACTCGGGGCAACGGAACACCTCCTCATAGTGTATGCCATCTTTGGTGCGGAGCACTACAGGAATCGAACCCTGGCAGCACCAATTGGCCAGTGCGGTATAGTACCACTCGCCGTGCTTGGTGTACTTCTTGTTAAGTACCGGCTTCTCGAAACCCTTGAAGTTGGTCACGCCGAGAGCCTTTTCGTAGTACTCTCTGTTGCCCGCCTTTG
>JBGUTM010000120.1:0-5002 GCA_045133075.1 Alistipes sp.
CGCGAAGAGGAACTTATCGACCACACCAAGGGCTTCGAGGGTTATCCCGAGGGTTTGCGTCAGGTTAAGAATCCATACTACTTCCCCGATGGCATTGGCGACAATGGTTCGGACTTTACCGTAGGTGCTGTATTTGTGGCTAATCGTATCGGCAACTTCTTTAAGGGCGATATCGGTGGCATAGCTATCTACGACCGTGCCCTTTCGGCCGAGGAGGTGGAGTATGTTAGCTGGTGGGAGAAAAATTAACAACCTATACTGTATGAAACGTAGTCTGTTATTTCCCCTTTTCCTCTGTGTGGCGACCACGTTGTCGGCTCAGCAGAAGATTTCGATCAACCCCGAAACTCAGTATCAGACCATTGAGTTTTTCGGTGCTGCTGATGCATGGAGTGGTAATTTTGTGGGAAAATATTGGGGTGAGGTTCCCAAGCGCGATATTGCCGATCTGCTCTTCTCGCAGGAGACAGATGCTGCGGGTAATCCCGTGGGTATAGGTCTTACGATGTGGCGTGTAAATCTCGGTGCAGGCACTTTGGAGCAACCCGAAGCGGATATCTACCCCTATCAGCGTCGTGCCGAGTCATATAAGACCGTGGACGGCAAGAGCTACGATTGGGGCAAGTGCTCCGGTCAGGAGTATTTTATGCAGGCGGCAAAGGATCGCGGTTGCAATCAGTTTATACTCTTCTCAAACTCTCCGCTGGTGCAGCTGACGAAGAATGGCAAGGGCTATGCCCCTACGGTCGGTAGTGCCAACCTGCGAGATGACTGCTACGATGACTATGCCAAGTATCTGGTCGATGTTACGGAGCATCTGATGGAGAAGGGATTTAATATTCCCTACATCAGCCCTATCAACGAGCCGCAGGTGGAGTGGAACACCCCGCGTCAGGAGGGTTCGCCGTGGCGAAATAGTCAGATAAGCCGTATGTTCCGTGAACTGGATAAGGAGCTCTCTCGCTCGGCAAAGTTTGACGCTGTGCGTATGTGCGTTGCCGAGACGGCGTTGCTCCGAGCCGTATATTCGCATTATGAGTCGCTTACGGCACGCTTCGATAACGACGCTATGGAGGCCCCAGGCAAGCAGTTGTATATGTTCTTTGATAAGCAGTCGCCTCATTATTTGGGCGATCTGCGACACGTCGATAAGGAGTTTATGGCACACCCATATCACAACCACTTCACCAGCGAGGATATGCGCTCGACACACCGTTTGGCGGCTGCCGAAGCTAAGAAGTATGGCCTTGATTATCACTCGTCGGAGTGGTGCCTGTTGCCTAACTCTAAACGTTATGGCGGTATCACGGAGGATTGGCAGAAGGGTAACCACGGCGATATCCAGGCTGCTCTGATGATGGCACGTGTGATGCACAGCGACTTTGTCGATATGAATGCCGTATCGTGGTGCTATTGGAAGGCTATGGAGTTAAAGGGCGATCACGCTCTGGTCGCACTGCACGCAACCGATGGCGATATACATAAGGGAGGCTACATCTCGGCCAACAAGATGTTGTGGGTGCTGGGTAATTTCAGTCGTTTTATCCGCCCCAACTATAAGCGTGTGGACCTTACGGGTGCAGATGATACAGATACATTGGCCGCTACGGCATACCTCTCGCCCGATAAGCGACAGATTGTTGCCGTTTTTGTAAATTCCGATTTTGAGAATCATAGCGTAGAGATCGCACTTCCCAAGCAGTGGCAGAAGCGAGTGGAGAGCGTCAAGAGCTATCGCACCGATGCTCGCCACGACCTGGCATACTCGGCTCTGCCCACGACAATGGCGTACGAGGTAGCCGCCAGAGGCGTTACTACGCTTGTTATTGATTTGCAATAGGCGATAATAGGACAAAAAATTTGTCAAATAGGAAAGAATTGTGTTTCTTTGCATAGCAAAACGAAAACTAATAACTCAATTATAAAATATTATGGTAGATATTTTTGAAAGATTAGAGAAGAATACCGGTGGCCCGATTGGTCAGTATATGCAGTTGGTTCACGGTTATTTTGCATTCCCGAAGCTTGAGGGTGAGCTTGGTCCTCATATGCGCTTCCGCGGTAAGATGATGCTTAACTGGAGTCTTAACAACTACCTCGGCCTGGCTAACCACCCCGAGGTGCGTAAGGCTGATGCAGCTGGTGCGCAGGAGTTCGGTATGGCTGCACCTATGGGTGCCCGTATGATGAGCGGTCAGACCAAGTATCACGAGCAGTTGGAGCGTGAGCTCGCTGAGTTCGTAGGTAAGGAGGATGCTTTCCTTTTGAACTTCGGTTATCAGGGTATGATTTCAATCATTGACTGCTTGCTCACTCCGCGTGATGTAGTTGTTTACGATGCTGAGTGCCACGCTTGTATCATCGATGGTTTGCGTATGCATAAGGGTAAGCGTTTCGTTTACGCTCACAATAACGAGGAGTCACTCCGCCTTCAGCTTAAGCACGCTACAGACTTGGCTGAGGAGCAGCGCGGTGGTGTATTGGTAATCACCGAGGGTGTATTCGGTATGAAGGGTGACCTCGGCTTCCTGGACGTTATCGTTAAGGCTAAGAAGGATTTCAACTTCCGTCTGTTGGTTGACGATGCACACGGTTTCGGTACTATGGGCCCCGGCGGTCGTGGTACTGCAGCTCACTTCGGTGTCGTTGATGGCGTGGACGTATTGTTCAACACCTTCGCTAAGTCTATGGCAGGTATCGGTGCATTCGTGAGCGGTCCCCGTTGGTTGATTAACCTGTTCCGTTACAATATGCGTTCACAGCTCTACGCTAAGTCATTGCCTATGCCTATGGTTATCGGTGCTTTGAAGCGTCTGGAGCTTATCCGTAACCACCCCGAGTATCAGGAGAAGTTGTGGGAGATTACCCGCGCTATCCAGAATGGTTTCAAGGAGAACGGTTTCGAGATTGGTGTTACACAGTCGCCCGTAACCCCCGTATATATGAAGGGCGGTAACGAGGAGGGTACAAACCTTATCGTTGACCTTCGTGAGAACTACGGTATCTTCTGTTCAATCGTAATCTACCCCGTAATCCCGAAGGGCGAGATTATCTTGCGAATCATTCCTACCGCAGCTCACACTTTGGAGGACGTAGAGCGCACTATCGAGGCGTTCAAGGCTGTACGCGAGAAGTTCAATGCGGGCTACTATGCGTCAATGCCTATTCCTATGAAGGCTGACCCTGAGTTCAAGGTGAAGTAATAAAATCTCTATATATAGAGGAATAGGGTGCTAAATTTAGCACCCTATTTTTTATTCTGCTCCTGCTGAAAAATCTCATCAAACATCTCTCTTAAGCGCGTGCGGTCGGCTATAATCTCGCGCAACTCCTTAAGGCGCTCGCCATTATCCGATTCCGGAATCCACACGTGCAGATAACCACCTTCGTCATACTTCTCGTGCAGATGCTCAAGCGAGCGTAGCCAATGTCCCTCCTTGTCGAGTGCGGGGTAGTTGGCCAGACTGTACTGTACCGTGCGGCGCAGAATCAGCTCGGGAATAATCAGTCGGTCGGCTTCGGCAACGATACAGCCATATATGGTGCGTGGTGCCTGCTCGGCCGAGGCGCGATGGTCCTCAGCTGCGTCGGCTATGGTGGCAATCTGCTCCGTGGTGAACCAGCGTTGCAGCTCCCTGTCGGCGCGAATTATGCGTGCCGAGTCGGTGTGGTGGTGTTCGCGACCATACTTTAATCCCGTATCGTGATATGCCGCAATAGTATATACCATCTCCTCATTCACATCAAACCCGCGAGCGAGCTGTGCGCTGCGCTCAATCACCTGCCGAGCGTGGTCACGACGATGACCGCGGTCGAAATGGTCGTATAGTGGTAGTATGTTCTGTTCGATGTAAGTTATAATCTCCTGACGAATCATAGTGCACGGTTTTTGAGTTGGCAAAGATAGAAAAGAAAAATAAATATTGGTATGAAAAATGGTACGAAAGAGAGTGTATTATTATCTCTGTTTAGATTTAAGTTTCGTATGACTGTTGTGTTGTTGCTTTTGATGATGTTGCTCGCGGCCTGTGTATATAATGCTGGCCGAGATAGCCTCGACCGTAGTACGGTGGCTAACTTTAACCTTGATAATTTTATGGGCCGCTGGTACGAGATAGCGCGCTTTGACCGTCGCTTTGAGCGTGGTATGGAGGATGTTACAGCCGTCTATACGCTACAGCCAGATGGGATGGTTGAGGTGGTGAATGAGGGCCTACGCGCAGGGAAACTGCATCGCTCGGTGGGAAAGGCTAAGACCACGCTTCAGTCGGGGCGTTTGCGTGTGTCGTTCTTCTGGATATTCTACTCCGATTACAACATTCTGGAGATGGGTCGGCAGGGCGATTGGGCGCTGGTGGGTAGCCGTTCTCCGCAGTATCTGTGGATATTATCGCGCACACCGACTTTGCCCGATGAGACCGTCAGCTACATCGTTGGGCAGGCTGCCAAGCGAGGATATAATGTAGATAAGTTGATTTTCGACCGTTAACGCCTGATGCGGAATCTGTCTATAATGTTGCTTCGTGAGTCGCGGGGCGTGTGATACGACAGGTATAACCATCGTCCACGTGTTGCGACACCTTCAGGCTCAAGGCCCGTATGCGATATATCTATCAGCATCAGTTGCTTGCCCGTTTTTAGGTCTGTTACGTGCAGACGTGTGGGGCGGGGAGGAATACCGTCGGGGAGATATGCGCGGTGGCGATGGATATGGCTGCCCTGCGGAATGGAGATATCTCCTGCGGGCATAGAGCCGAGAGCATCCTCAGCCTGGAGATGCACCTCGCCACGTGAGTCGGAATCGGCCAGGCGTGGTAAGGTAAACCACTTGAGCGTGCGGACGTTATCAACGGTGCAATATAGATATATCAAACGCTTGCGCCTATCCACAGCCCAATCGGCTGGGCCTGCGATATCTGCTCCATCGTAAAATATCTTCTGCACCAGACGTGAGCCCTCAAGCGAGATGTCGTTGACATAGCAGGCTCTCTCGCCACGACAC
>JBGUTM010000121.1:0-1958 GCA_045133075.1 Alistipes sp.
ACAAAAGGTCGCTCATTTCATTTTGAACCATTGTCGCAGACAACCAAAGCCTCGCAAATAAAATCTCACGTTGTCAAGTTCCTCGAAACGAAGTTTCGATTGAAAGGTTTTGCGGAGCTTTTTTCTAAAAGCGACAAAGAACAAAGTATTTTGGGGCACCTTTTTTTGAAAAGGTGCGAAAGAAAACACGCTCTATGTTTTCAAAAGCGGGCAAAATAGAAAGGTTTTGATGCCACTTTTTTTTCGACAAGCGATGGGATGTCGAGGGGTAAAATGGCTGAGGGGTGGGGGTTATTTTTTGGGCTTAAAGATTAGGTAGCCGATAGAGAGACCTATTTTGTTAGGGAGCCACTCTGCCGAGAAGTTAAACGGATCGGGAGAGGGAGGTTCTTTCCAGGCGGGGCGATGGGGGTATAGGTCGATTTCGTGGTCAAGCGAGTAGCCGTTATAGGCACTATGCATCCACGAGAATCCGACAAAGGCATCGAGGATCCATCGTTCGCGGAATTGATACTCGTAGCCTATTGCCGCTCCGAACATAAAGCCGTAGCCCTTACAATATCTATCTTGCAGTCCGAGTTTACCATTCAGAATGTATGGTTTTGACATCTTGAACGCCATCATTCCGACATTGCCGGCGGCATAGAATCCGTGATTATGACCCTTTATATAGTATCTATATTCATTCATAAAGATACCGAAGTGCATCGGGTGGCCCTTGATTGATTGCCACGGCGAGTAGACTATCTCGGTCTGGAATGTGGAGTGGTCGGTCAGGCGGAACTCCACCTGAGGGTTTATCACGCCCACGCAGGCATAGAGGGCATTCAGCTTGGCATAAATCTGCGCCTGACCCTCTGTGGCACAGAGGGTCAAAACGCAGAGGGTCAATATATAAGCGAGTTTTCGCATAGATGAGACAATAGAGTGATTATCACCACCCTACAGACCGATTTTAGACGGTCATAATCTCCTTTTCCTTCTTCTCGATAGCGGCTTCGAGGAGTTTGGTGTACTTCTCGAGGAGCTTCTGCGAGCGGGTCTCACCGTCCTTAGCCTCATCCTCGGGCATACCCTCCTTCTGAGCCTTCTTGAATGCCTCAACAGCATCACGGCGAGCATTGCGCAGGCTGATCTTGGCATTCTCGGCCTCGCCACGCACCTGCTTCACGAGATCCTTACGGCGCTCCTCGGTCACGGGGGGCATAGTCAGACGAATATGCTCGCCATTGTTCGAGGGTGTAAGGCCGATGTTAGAGTCGATGATAGCCTTCTCAATGAGGCGAATCATATTCTTATCCCACGGCTGAATCAGGATGGTCTTGGCATCGGGCACGGTGACGCTTGCCACACCCGACACGGGAGTTTGCGAACCGTAGTAATCGACAAAGACGCCGTTCAGGGCGTTGGTCGAAGCCTTACCGGCACGAATGTTCAACAAGGTCTCCTCAAGGAAGTCGATTGCTTTCTGCATTCTGCGCGAAGCATCGTCAAGAATGGTGTTGGTATCCATAGTTATTTGCTATTTAAGGTTTTTTCGATTTCGGAAATAAGATGTTTGAACTCCTGTGCATCGTAGCCTACACCGTAGAATGCGATGTTGCCCTCACGATTGATGAGGAAGTTGCGCGGGATGTAGTTCGAGGCAAAACTGCGATAGGCACTCTGCTGCGGGTCGAGGGCTATGGGGAACTTGTAGCCGTGCTCCTTGACGAAGGCCTCAACCTTGGCGCGGGTCTCACCGCGTGAGATTGCCACAAAGGCGAAGTCGCGACCGGCAAAGCGATCAACAATATCCTTCTGCACATACTTAAGCTCCTCGCGGCAGGGCGGACACCACGTTGCCCAGAAGTTCACAAGGACAACCTTGCCCTTGAGCGAGGCGAGCGAGAGCTTCGAGCCATCGAGCATCTCAACCGTGAAGTCGGGAGCCTTGTCGCCCACCTTGACCAGAGTAC
>JBGUTM010000122.1:0-1847 GCA_045133075.1 Alistipes sp.
GTGCTACTCGTGGCCGCCATTTCGCGTGTTGAGAACGCTCGTGTGGCCAATATCGATGATGTACAGCGTGGCTGGAATCTCTACATCACCTATAAGCCTTAATCGCCATGTCAAGACGCATTGCTGACCTTTTAATCAAAATCGGAGCGGATAGTTACGAGTTTCAGCAGAAGACCAAGCAGGTCGAGCGAAGCCTCGATGGCGTGGGTAAGAAACTGACCTCGATAGGCAAATCGCTCTCGCTCAAACTCACTGCACCCATTGTAGCGATGGGTGCAGCCTCCGTTGCTGCGGC
Organism: Alistipes sp.; assembly: GCA_045133075.1. GTDB lineage: Bacteria > Bacteroidota > Bacteroidia > Bacteroidales > Rikenellaceae > Alistipes. The sequence continues at coordinate 296 of JBGUTM010000122.1, forward strand.
TGACACTCAAGCCAAGGCCGAGGCAAAGGTGCAGCAAGCCATCAAGTCGACATCGATGGCGGCAGGGCTCTCCTTCGAGCAACTCAAAACCTACGCCTCGGAGTTGCAGAACGAGACGCTCTTTGGCGATGAGGAGATTCTCAACAACGCCACCGCCCAACTCTTGACATTTACCAATATCGCTGGGGAGAACTTTAAGCGTACACAAGCCGTTGCTCTCGACCTCTCGACCGTCCTGGATGGCGACCTCAAATCGGCCTCCATTCAGTTGGGTAAGGCTCTGAACGATCCCGTTAAAAACCTCTCCGCACTCTCTCGCTCGGGTATTCAATTCTCCGAGGAGCAGAGGGAGGTCATCAACACCCTCGCCAAGACCAACCGTCTGGCCGAGGCTCAAGGGGTAATCCTCGATGAGTTGGAGCGACAATACGGAGGTCAGGCAAAGGCTGCCGCGGAGGTGGGAACGGGAGCGTTAAAGCAACTGCAAAACTCCTGGGGCGACTTTATGGAGCAGATTGGAGCGGCAATGATGCCCTTTGTCAACAAGGTGGCTGGTGCTTTGAAAATTGTGGTGGCGGCACTGCAATCGATGTCACCCGAGATGCGAAATGTCATCGTAGGCATCGCAGGTATCACAGCCGCCATCGCTCCGCTGTCGTTAGCCCTTGGTGGCATTATCCGTATGCTGCCGATGTTGGCAACGGGCTTTACCGCACTCCTCTCTCCGATAGGATTGGCCGTAACAGCAGTGCTGGCGTTGGGCTCTGCCTTCCTCTATGCCAAGCACCGCAAGCAGGAGATGCTCGATGAGATGACCGATAATTTTGATGGTTTGACCCTCGGAACGCTGGAGCGAAGGCTCAAAGAGAATCGAAGGCTGCAGGAGGTCAACGAACGCGAGTCCCCTTGGCAGGGTAACTCTCCCTACTCAAAGTTGGTCTATGCTCTCAACAAGGGTAAGCGAAGAGATAATCTCCTCATGGAAGAGCAAGCCCTCGAAGAGGCTATTCGTAGAACGAACGCACGATACGAAGAGCGAGATAGAGCCGAGAGGGAGGCTGCTCGAATAACCGAGCAGATGACAAAGGCTCTCTCTTCGGCTAACACGCAGATAAAGGTGGAGAGCGGCTTGATAGGCGATTTGAAAAACCAGATCGCTGCCCTCGAAAAGCGTAAGCTGATGCCGAGTTCGACAGTCGAGGATATTGCCGAGTGCAATGCCGAGATTGAGCGTCTGCAGAGGGAGTTGCAGGAGCTCCAAAATATCAAACCCGAGGACTTGGAGATTAAGCCGAAGTTGGACTCGGTGCTGGGAGAGGACTTTAAGATTGAGTTCCCTGCTCCGAAGATTGAGCTGGACGACCTGCAACCCGTCATGGCCGACTACACCTCCAAGACCAAAGAGATATTCTCCTTCGTTCGGGAGGGACTCTTCGGATGGGCAGATAACACAAGCACCTATCTGGCAAAGAATCTCTCGGCAACGGTGGAGATGGTCGAGAACTATACCACAGCACTCACGAACAAGGGATGGAACTTCACTGCCGCCCTC
>JBGUTM010000123.1:0-8269 GCA_045133075.1 Alistipes sp.
TGCATAGCCTCTTTAGTCCAGTTATCGGGCTGCAACCAGTAATCCTGACCACCATAAGTAACCATATTACCGAGTGTAGCGTTCGGATTCACCTTACCATTCTTACCGATAAAATACTGACCATCGGGCACGTTGTAAACCTGGTAAACCAGACCACCACCCGACATCGGGCCAACGATTGCGTTGTTAGCCTTGAGGTGAGCCTCTGCGGGCGAACTGCCATTGTCGATGTAGTAGTTCTCCAAAGCCTTGTAGTGCTGCTCGTAGTAAGCTGCGGGATTCTTGATATAGTCATAATCCTGCACACCGCGCGAAGCGACACCCCACTTTGCATCGAAATTAACCACAGCATCGCCGCTCTTTGCACGCTTGGTGGTAATCATAATGACACCATTTGCACCACGCGAACCATAGAGGGCATTCGATGCAGCATCCTTGAGGACAGTCATCGACTCGATATCCGCGGGGTTGATGTTGTTCATCGAACCGCTGTAGGGGATACCATCGAGGACTACCAGAGGAGCCTGGCTTGCGTTAATCGAGCTGAAACCACGGATACGAATAGTCGGGCTATCACTTCCCGGCTCACCCGAAGCATTCGACATCTGAACACCGGCAACCTTACCGTTCAGCGCGTTCATTGCGTTCGAAACCTGCGAAGTTGCAAGCTCTTCTGCGCTAACCACGGTAGCCGAACCGGTAAATGCCTCCTTCTTGGCGGTACCGAAGGCCATCACGATGACCTCTTCGATAGCCTGACCCTCTTTGAGGACTGCATCCACCTGCGTCTTACCGGCGATGGGCATTTCTGAGCTCTGATAACCGATAAAGGTAAACTCCAACACGCCGTCAGCGGGTGCTTCGAGTGTATACTTACCGGCAGAGTCAGTCATTGTTCCGATAGTTGTACCCTTAACGATAACCGTAGCACCGGCGATCGGAGTACCTGCATTATCGGCAACTGTACCCGAAACCTGCTTGTACTGTGCTTGGAGCGCGAAGCAACCCATAGTCAGTACAGCAACAATTGATAGTACAATTTTCCTAACCATAAGCATAAAATTTAGTGTTAAAAAATAAAAAATGTTACGTGGCAAAGTTAATAATATTAAAGTATTTTAACAACTAATTTTCAATAAAATATGAGGCCGATAATAAATTTATTTAATATCACCGACAGAAGTTACACTTTGCAACCAAATTTTGAAATATGATTACAATTCGAAAGTCGTTTTCGGGCTATTTTTTTACGTTTTTACACCAAACCGGCTTTATATAGTGATTAATTAGGGGTTAAGCTTCTTAAAAATCGTAACTTTAGCCACCACAAAGAGCCCACAACACCCAAATAGAACACCCGTATACCTATATATATAATAAGGCGACCAACCTTGAGCAGAATCAAAAAGCCGGGCAACAAAAATTGTTACCCGACTTTCGGATTGGCGGCTCCTATCTCAAGAAGTCTATCTGTTTTCAATAACAAAACATCTTTTATCGGCCCCGACCCCCTTAATGGTAAGACGAGTCCAATGCGGCGGCAGAGCGTGCTCCTTAACCTGCATAATACCGCCCTTTGGATTAAAATCGAGACCTGCAAAGCCGAAGAGCACTGACTGCAACGTACCACCTGCACCCGTAGCGAAGTAGGGATTGGTTCCACCCTTAAACTCGGCGAGAACTCCGAACGGAGGCAGAGCATTGGGGCGATAGGAGTCGAGGAACCACCTCCACGCCTGCTCCACATCGCCACAACGCGAGCAGATAATCGAGAACATCGACTGCGTCATCGCCGGAGTGCGCACCTGAGGTACCTTCTGCGAGTAGTACTCCAAATCCCTAAGCATCTGCGCCTTATCGGTAATAAGTTTGTGCGGAAAGGCGAGCAGATTGACATCAGCCTGCTTAATGTCGGCACCATCATAGCCAACGTGTTCACTCGTTACACCATTAGCCATATTCGCAAAGAAGATACCATCGGCAATCTCCGACCAGAGTGCCGGGGCCTTCTCTCCCACCAACGCAGCTGCCGCAACAGCATACTCCAGATTGCGCTTGGCAGCGCAGTTGGTATAGGCATTATCATCGACATTAAGGGCAAACTCATCGGCACACATCACATTGTAGATGTGCCACTTACCATCCTCACCCTTTTCACAACGGCTTGCCCAGAACTCTGCTGTAGCCTTGATTATGGGCCACCCGCGCGAGAGGAGCCACTCCTTATCCTGTGTTGCCAGGTAGTGGTTCCAGCAACCTATGGCCACATCGGCCGTGATATGATGTTGGAATGTACCCGAGAGTGATGTTGCCGGAGTCTCCTCTGCACCTGTTGATGCACTCTCCCAGGGATACATAGCACCTGCAAAGCCATATGATGCGGCATTCTTACGAGCCGCATCGAGGAGCTTATAGCGATACTCGAGCATCGAGCGAGCCATATCGGGCTGCAGGAGCATCAGCGGCGGCATCATAAATATCTCGGTATCCCAGAATACGTGACCGTTATATCCCAGACCACTCAAGCCCATCGGCGAGGGCGAATGAGCCGCGCCTGCTCGCGAGAAGCTATAGAGGTGATAGAGCATACTGCGCACCTCCTTTTGAGCCTGGAGATCGCCCTCAATGACGATATCGCTCTCCCAGAGTTTTGCCCACGCCTCGCGGTGCTTACGCATCAGTTCTCCACTCTTCTGGAATCGGGCATAGGTCACCAAACGCTCCGCCTGATTGAGAGGATCAGCCGTATGTACCGAGGAGATCAGCGAGCCAACAACCCTGAACTTAAAGGATTTACCTGCCGCAAGCTGACGCTTGAAGAAGAGGTTATGGTAATCATTATCGGGAGTTTGGTGATAGACCGTCTGCGCAGCGTCCTCCTCATCGAAGAGGAAGAATGACGAGGCGGCAATCTTCACACTCTCCGTAGGCGAGAGTGCTGTGGTTGTAATAACCTTGAACGGGGGCTCGGCTTTACGCTTGAAGAGCAGATCGTTCGAAGTCATCACTGCACCGTGAAGCGACTCCGGCACCTTATGGGCCAACTTGACATCGAGCAGCACCTCGGCCGAAGGGGCAATCTCGACCTCCATCATCACAACATGGCTCAACTGACGCAAGGCACAGTAGCGGTAGGTAATCTTTGTACCCTTATACTCCAGCGCACCCACAAACTCGCCTGTGTGCATATCGAGCATCTGCGTATAGTTCGACACATTTCGGCCGTTCAGCCTCACCCCATCCAACGTAACACCCAGATTCAGCGGATTGATATTGGGCAGAAAGTTATTCACACGGCCACGACCAAAGTGGTCGTAGATACCCGCCAGCACCACCTCTTTGATGGCAAATGGCTCGGGCGATGATATCAGGCCGATGACGCCATTGGCGGAGGTGACTCCATAGTAGTTGTTTTTGTTGATTTTATCGGCCCGAAGCACCCAATCCTCACCAGATGTCTGTGCATAGGCGGCAATGCCCGCACAAAGTGCAACTGTAAGCAGTAAGAATCTCTTCATATTGTCGTGTGTTTATATTTGACGTCTTGAATTTACTTCGCCTTCGCGCGGATATTGTACATATCATAGCCTACACGCCGAACTCCCTCAATGGTTTCATAGTAGGGCGTATCGCACACATCCGTAAAGCCGACATTAAAGTTCTCGCCATCGAAACGACCCGTGGTTGCCTGATCGGAGAACTGATGCCAATGGGTACCAACGATATTGGGATGCTCCAATGCCGAACGGAGGTAGGCCTCGTATGCTTTGCCGCGCGCCTCGTGAGAGGCAACCTCAAGCAGCGAGTGGTGGAATGGGCCTCGATCGCGTGTACCAAAGTGAAACTCACCCACAATCATAGGCTTGTCGATACCCTCGGGCTGAATATAATCCTCCAGCGTGTAGCAGTAGATGTTATGGCTGATGGCATCACAATACTCTGCGCCGATAGTTATAGCCTTACGGTTCGAATCCGAGAAACGGCAACCAAGATAGAGCAAACCCGGAGCATACTCATCGAACACCTCACGGCAGTTGCGGAAATACTTGTGGATAATCATATCGTTAAACTCCACAAGATCCTTGTGCGCACTTCGCGGCAACGCCTCCGTATTTGCGAGCAAAGCCTCCCAGGATGAGAATGAAGTTTTCCACGCGCTATTCAAAGCGGCAATATCGCCGTGATACTTAGCCTTATAGTGCTTCACAAACTCCTGTTTGGCAACAAGTGAAGGCTCATTCTTCGCCACGGTAGCCGCCAGGAAACTCTCATTACCCCACTTCAGTTCATTATCCACGAACAGACCCACAAGATAAGGATCCTTCAACTCCTTCTCGCGAGCCTTGAGCTGGTCGATAATGCTCTGTTTGAAGCTTGGATCCCACGGATCCATAAAACGCCACCAGCTACCGCCCGAACCCTTAATCTCCTTTGCCAGGACCTCCAGACGCTCGATATAGGGGGTCTTCGAGAGCAGACAGATATCCTTATCCGAAGAGTTGGCAATGGTATTCAGTCCCCAACTGCGCAAACGGCGATGAGCCAACTCCGCATAGACATTTTTATAATCTTCACCATACTTGCGGTAGCAGTTTGCCGAGGAGAAGTCGTATGTCTCCTTGATATTACGCGCTGTATAGTATGGTTTTAGCAGAGCATCGTGAGTATAATAAAACTTTTCGAACTCACTACCCTGCTGTGGCAGATTCTCGAAGTAGTCACGTCTGCCATCGAGCGGAGTCACAGCCGAAGATGGCGTAACGCGCACCACGCCGTGCGACCACCACAGACACCCCTCGGGATCGACAAACCACCACTTTCCATCCACCTTCTTAAAGTAGAAGCGACCCGTAGCCTCGTAACGCGGGCCATTAGCCCAACCTCCGTACTTATTACGATCAATGGGGCCCGTATGCTTTGCCAAATCTTCCTCCTCAATCTGGCGTGCCCTCTTCAGTTCTGCATCCGTATGGATTTTACCCGGCCACTCGCTATGCTTATATTGTCCGTAGCAGTCGATAAAGGCGAAGAACTCCTTGTAGGGCACTCGGGTAATCTTCGGATTCTTTGCCCGTTTTCCCGGAATAACAGTCACATCACCGATACGCCATCCCTCCTTCAGTGAGGTACTCTTCATCGCCACGCGACAGCAGTGGAATGATATAATGCTCACATCCGAGAGATCACCCGAGTAGGAGGCATAGCCGAAAGCACGTGAATAGGGAGTGTAGCGCATCAGCGTAAAAGCCTCTGCCACATCGGGATACTGCAACGGCTCAGGGAAATTAAGCACCACCTCGCGCTTTTCGTGAGGAGCAAGGAAGTAGAGATCACCCACACACTGCGGCACTGCGCGGCGCGAAAGAGTCAAACACTCTCTTGTATTTGTAATATAGAGAGTTATGCGTACCGGCTTATCCTCAAGATTTTCGAGCACAAAGGAGATTGCTTTATATTGCGAGAAGTCAAAATTCTGCGCAATAGTAAACCGACACTGTTTCTCGTTCTCGTTGGGCAGAATCACCACATCATTACCCTCACAATAAAAATGGGCCTTATTGCTCTCAAAAGCACTATGCGGAGTATCGGCAATCAACCTTACAGATTTCGGCTTTGCCGCAACGGCGACTGCTGACACAAAAAGCACGACCAATAATAAAAATACTCTCCTCATATTACAATAGCTTGGTTAATCTTATACAAAGATAACAAAAATCTCAAAAAGTACAAACCTCACAAGACCACACTGCCAAGATAAAAAATCGAAAAATTTACTACTATGTCTTGCATAATACTAAATTTGTTTATATATTTGCATTGTAAAAATAGTAGCAAACTAACCAACGTATATCACAAAAACGATGAAAGAGACTGTAAATGTGAGCATTGCATCACAAGCATTCACCCTTGACAATGACGCCTACAACCTATTATCGGGCTACTTGCGAGAGGTTAAGGCTCGACTTGGTGGTGGCGAAAATGACGAAACTTACGCCGACATAGAGGCTCGAATTGCAGAGATTTTCCGCGAGAAACTCCCCTCACCGATGTTGGTCGTAACAATCAGCACCGTCCGCGAGGCAATGGCTCAGATGGGCACTCCCGATGACTTCGGCACGGCCGGGGCAGCAAACTCCTCCAGTGCCAACGACACATCCAACAAACGCAGGGATTACCGCTACAACCGCCGCAACTTCGAGGCGTTACGCCGCTCGACTACCGATCGTATGATTGCCGGCGTGTGTGGAGGCCTGGCAGAGCACTTCGGCATCGATGCAGCCACATTACGACTTGTAACCATACTGCTTATCATATTCGGCGGATTGTCGCTGTGGGTATACATAATCCTCTGGCTGATAATCCCCAACAACGAATAATTACCCATAAACCAAAACCATAGAGCAATGAGCGAAGAAAATGTAAAGGCGCAGATGCGCAAAGGGATTTTGGAGTATTGTATCCTGGCGATAATAGCTCGCGAGGACTCCTACGCTCCGAAGATCATCGCGGAGTTGAAACAGGCACAAATGATTGTGGTCGAGGGTACTCTTTACCCGATTTTAACACGACAGAAGAATGCAGGTTTGCTGACATATCGCTGGGAGGAGTCGCCTCAGGGCCCTCCTCGCAAATACTATATGCTGACCGACAAGGGTCGCGAGCATCTACGAATGTTGGATGAGGCATGGAGCGAATTGGTAGAGCAGATAGAGAAGATTAGACAGAAGTAAACATTCAGCAAGTTTCACCATATTAAGCAAAATCAGAAAATAGATACCATATGAAAAAGTTTATCACATTTGTTTTGGTCTTGGCAGCTGTCATACCGACATTTGCACAGGCTCCGGCTCCGATTAAGAAAATCAAGGGCAACGGCATCATCGTATCCAAAAGCCTACCCGGAATCAACAACTACTCAACAATCGACATCGGCACCTGCATCAACCTCACCGTCAGCGATCGCCGCGATGGTGATATCAAAATCAGCGCAGACGAAAACATTATGCCCTACATCCAAATCGAGACCGGCAATGGTCTCTTCCGTGCGAAGTTGATGAATGGGCTCACCCCAAAAAACGTAAAGGGCACCAACATCAAGATCGAGATTCCCTTCAGTGATGACATTCGCCAGATAAACGTCACGTCAGCATCCCGCATCACCATCGTCCCCGCGATAGAGTCGAACAAGGTCAATCTGATGATTTCGAACGCCTCCACCATCGAGGCAAAGATTCGCACCCAGGAGCTCGGAGTAAACCTCAAGAGCGGATGCAATGCAACACTCGACATTGATGCCCCGAAACTGGTCATCAACGTCTCGGGCGGCTCGACAATCAGTCCGATGAGCGCACTGGCCTCCGACTGCACCATCAACGCCATCGAGGCAGGCAAGGTTGTGGGCGAACTCACCACCACCAACCTCGATTGTGAGGTATCGGGTGCCTCGAGTGTCAATCTGTCGGGCGTGGGCCGTACCGTCAAGTTCGAGGTGGCTGGCTCTTCGCGCCTCGGCGCATCCAACTTTGTGACAGACCATTGCACCCTCGAGGTGTCGGGAGCATCGTATGCTCACGTAAACTGCACAAACTCCCTGACGGCTGACTCTTCGGGCTCATCGCAGGTATACTACGCCGGAGAGTGCAAAACCACGGTCCTCTCCGACCGCATCATTCACAAGCAGTAACAAATACGCAAAACCTTAAAGCTCAAAACGATATGAAAAAATTAGCATTAGCGATGGTTGCCATCGCTACAACCCTTCTACCTTTAGGAGTAACAGCTTCGGAGGGCATCTTCTCGAAGCATCTCAAGGGCAACGGCAACAAAATCATCGAAACACGCCAGAGCGCAATGCAATTTTCGAAGGTCTCGGTAAGCACCTGCATACATCTTGTCATCAGCGATCGCCGCGATGGAGATATCCTGGTACACACGGACGAGAACATTATGCCCTATGTCAAGATGGAGGTACGCAACGGAGCCTTCTACGCCCGACTGGAGAACACCTCTAACCGCAATGTGGAGAATGTACGTATAGATATCGAGATGCCCTACAACGGCAACATTCGCGAGATAAACGCCGTAGCTGCATCGTCCGTAACAGTGGTGCCTATGCTCGAGGCTACGGAGGTGGAGCTGAACGCCTCGGGGGCATCATTCATTGTAGCAGATGTTCGTGCCAAGAGCCTTGACGTGGAGATTTCGGGAGCATCCTCGGTGAAAACATCGGCCACGGTCGATGAGTTGGAGGTATCGGCATCGGGAGCCT
>JBGUTM010000124.1:0-9264 GCA_045133075.1 Alistipes sp.
ACGTTGTGCTGCAATGAGATGGTCTTACCATTCTGGGTGGCAATCAATGTGCAGGTGTGGTCACCATTAGCAAAGCTCTCGACTCCGAGGCTCTCCTTCGCAAGCTCAAGGCCACATACCGACTTGGTATCCATCGACACCAGACGAGTCATACGGTCGCCACGGTGAATGTCGAGCAGCTGACATACGGGGCCGAGGCCGTGGGTAGCATAGACATCGCCACGATGTGCCTGGTTAAACTTTAGACGCCAGTTGCCCTGATACTCGTGCCAGAACTCCTCGAGGTTGTGGATATAGGCACCCTCAACATGTAGCACCTCTCCGAAAAGGCCCTGCTTGGCCATATTGAGTGTGGTGAGCTCGAAGTGGTCATAGATACAGTTCTCGAGCATCATACAGTGACGGCGTGTGCGCTCCGAAGTATCAACCAACTGCCAGCACTCTGCCACAGACATCGCGGCCGGCACCTCCACGGCAACGTGCTTGCCACACTCCATAGCATATACCGCCATCGGAGTATGCAGAGCCCACGGCGTTACGATATATACAAGGTCAAGGTCATCGCGCTGGCAGAGCTCCTTCCAGCCCTCCTCGCCCGTATAGGTAGCCTCCTCGGCCACACGGTTGTGTCCCAGCGACTCGAGCAATGCCTGGGTCTTCTCCACATTTTCGGGAAGTAGGTCACAGAGAGCCGCAATCTCGGCACCCTCGATATTCACAAATCGCTTGATGGCACCCGGGCCACGCATACCGAGGCCCACAAAGCCCACACGAACAACCGGAATCGGCTCGGCCGCAAAGCCCAGCATCGACTGCTGACCCTCACCACGAGCAGGCTCATCAAAGACAATTTGATTGTCAATCACCTTGTACGGCTTGCCATTATTAGAGCAACAACCCGACAGCAATACTGCGCCGACCAGTGTTACAAGAGCTGTAATGCTCAACAGTTTCAATTTCATAGTTTTAGATTTTATTGAATTAGTATAGGACAAATATACTATATTTTTGTAAAATTGGACCCTTTTGGGTCAGATTGTTAATAAATTATCGAAAAAGTATCGAGTTTTTGCGAATAGCTATTGAAGATTAGCACTATATTTGCCATCAGAAAAAGATTAAATTCTCAAACAGAGCAAAATTATGTCAGAGATGAAACAGGTCGGCATAGACCTCGAACTTGACGAGGTGACCGCACAGGGACACTACTCCAATCTGGCGATTATCTCGCACTCGGCAACGGAGTTTGTCGTAGATTTTGCCGCAATGTTGCCCGGCGTACCCAAAGCCAAGGTCAAGAGTCGCATAATCCTCACCCCCGAGCACGCAAAACGCCTCTTGATGTCGTTGCAGGACAACATCACTCGCTATGAGAGCAGTATGGGTCAAATCAAGTTCCGACAGCCGGAGCATCAGCCGAACAACTTTAACAAAATCGGCGAGGCGTAGGCCTATGGAGCAGATATTCAAAACCTAAAACTCAGAATTAAGCCGGCGTGGAGCCGGCTTTTTTTTGTTGAGAGGAGTTGGCAAGGCGTTAATAAGTTTAAGGAGTTTTGAAAACTCGCACACACCCCGACCTATTTCTGCTTAAAATACTTACCGATGAGTGTTCGGATTTCATCGAGCAGCTCATTTGCTGCGAAGGATGCGCCATCCTTACCGAGCGGCGAGGTCTCGAGTGTGGCATTAGACTCCGCATCTGTAGGCTGGGATGTATTTACGAGGGTGATAATACGCTCGTAGTAACTCTTGGATACGGGTATTGGTTTTATGTCGGGATGTTTCAGAATGACCACGGGGGAGGATTTATCGTTACGCACAAGGTTTATATTTGCTACATTTACTATATAGGAGCGGTGACAACGCAACATTGAGGTATTGGCCAATGCACTCTCGATGCTCTTGGTGCGGCTGCGCAACATATAGCTATGTAACGACCCTTCGTTCTCGTAATATATCTTCACATAGTTATCCTGAGACTCGATATAGTAGAGCGACTCGATGTCGATGGTGAGTTTCACCACACCATTCTCATCAGGCAGGTTTATCAGGTTCGAGCCGGCGGCATTATTGCCGAGCAAATGTTCGCGGTAGCGCATAAGCTGATTCTCCTCACGTTGCGAGCGATATGCGGCATAGAGCGACACAATGGTATAGGGGATAGCGAGGATGGCCACCACACAACTGAAGACACGCAGGGTAAATTGCTGTGTGCAGATGGTTTCGGGCAGGATTACGCGCGTAAATCCGAGGTAGAGCCACGTTATCACAAAAGCCTCGACAAGGAGCCACGCAACATATATGGGTGTCGAGATGCAGATGCGGCGTTGGGCCCAAAACATACCTACTTTGCTGATAATCATCGTGGCAACAGCAACGATATAGAAAGCGATGGTAACGAACATCGACCGCTCATCGGTGAGATTAAACCACGCCGCCATTGAGAAGGGGGTATAGATGAGCATAAACAGGATGGAGAAGACGGCGATAAAGAGTACCGAAGTCACCATAAAGTCCAGGCGGAGTAAAAATTTTGCTATTTCCCGATTGTTCATTTCTCAAACTTTGACACGCAAAGATATCTATTTTTAGCGAATTTTAATTAACTTTGTTCTATAAAACACCAAATATATGGATATGCAACTACTGAAAGATAAGGTGGTGCTCGTCACCGGTGGCACCCGTGGTATAGGCCGAGCCATAGCTCTTGAGATGGCTCGTAATGGTGCAGATGTAGCCTTCACCGGCTCCACACGCAGTGAGGCTATGGTGGCTGTGGAGTCCGAAATCTCGGCCCTCGGCGTCAGGTGCAAAGGCTATGCATCGAATGCTGCCGACTTTACGGAGGCACACGCTGTGGTCGAGCAGGTACTTGCCGACTTTGGTCGAATAGATGTGCTGGTGAACAATGCCGGCATCACCAAGGATGGCCTGATGATGCGTATGAGCGAGGAGCAGTGGGACTCCGTGATTGCCGTGAACCTCAAGTCGGCCTTTAACTACACCCACGCTCTCCTGCCCACGATGGCTCGCCAGCGCAGTGGCTCGATTATCAACCTCTCCTCGGTTGTAGGCGTGGGTGGCAATGCGGGACAGTGCAACTACGCGGCATCGAAAGCCGGCATCATTGGTCTGACCAAATCTATAGCCAAGGAGATGGGACCGCGAGGCATCCGTGCCAACTGTATTGCGCCGGGATTTATCCTTACCGATATGACCGAACGTCTGCCCGAGAGCACCCGTGAGGAGATTGGCAAGCAGATACCCTTGAAGCGCAGTGGTATGCCCGAGGATGTGGCCAAGGTGGCTCTATTTCTGGCGAGCGACCTTGCGGGATACGTCACCGGTCAGGTGATTAGCTGCTGTGGTGGTATGAATATCTAACAAACCTTTCTACAAAAAAAGCCGGCAGAAGCCGGCTTAATTTTTTATGGTGGGGAGATTAAACAATCTCTGCCACTACAAAGGTACTGCCACCTACAAATATCACATCGTTTGAGGTTGCCAACTCTTTAGCGCGAGCAAGAGCTTTCGGCACTTCGCGCACCACCTCGCCTTTGAGGCCATACTCGGCAGCTTTTACCGCCAAAGCCTCGGCATCCACAGCGCGTTCGATACCCGCCTGCGTGAAGATGTAGTGTGCCTCCACAGGAAACATCGGCAGAATAGCATCAATATCCTTATCCTTAACAAATCCGAGAACACAATATAGTTTGTCGCAGGTCAAACCCTTCAACTGCTCCGTCACAAGTCGCAACCCGTGGGCATTATGTCCCGTGTCACAAATCACTCGCGGCTCACACTGGAGCGTCTGCCAACGTCCGCGCAGCGAAGTATCCTTGGCCACATTATTTACACCTGCAACAAAAGCTCGGCGACTGATGGTCAGCGGTGTCTCCTCGTGCAGGTAATCGGCCACGGTGCAGGCGGTGAGCAGGTTGTGTCGCTGGTAGTCGCCGGCCAGATCGAGCGTAAAGTTATATTTGTAACCATCGCGCACACGCGCAATCTCGAAGTGTTGTCTCTCGCCATCGTGGCTATGCTTCTCGACACGGAAGGTCTGCTCGGCATAGATTACGCGCGACTTGTTGGCTGCGGCCACCTCCTCAAAGAGCGCATTGTACTCTTCGCTGCCCTCACCCAGAACAAGCGGTATGCTCTTCTTGATGATGCCGGCCTTCTCGGCTGCAATCTTTTGGATGGTGTCGCCCAGCAGGTCGGTATGCTCCAAACCTACATTGGTCACAACACTCACAACGGGCAGGATGATGTTGGTAGCATCCAGACGGCCACCCAGACCTGTCTCAACCACCACAACCTCGCAATCGTTCTGCGCAAAGTAGTCGAAGGCCAACGCTGCGGTCATCTCGAAGAAGGAGAGGCCGAGCTCGACCATCTTGTCGTGGTGCTTATCGACAAAGTTCACAACCTTCTGCTTCGAAATCATCTCACCATCGACCTTGATACGCTCGCGGAAGTCGTTAAGGTGTGGCGAAGTGAACAGACCCGTGCGATAGCCTGCCTGCTGAAGTATCGAGGCAAGAATATGCGACACGGAGCCCTTGCCATTGGTGCCGGCAACGTGGATTGTGAAGTAGTTACGCTGCGGGTTGCCCAGGTGGCGGCAGAATGTCGTCACACGCTCCAATCCGGGCTTATAAGCAGTTGCGCCCTTCTCCTGAAACGAGGGCAGTGACGAGAATAGAAACGCGAGGGTTTGGGTGTAATTCATATTAAGGGGTTTTATTTCACAAGGTAATTTTTGCGGCGGATGCGGTAGGCCACAAAGTAGAGCACACATAGCATCGCCACATATCGCGCAAGACGACCTATATAGTCGCCATAGCGGGTGTAAAATGTCAGTTTATCGTTGAGCGTAACCTCCGAGGTCAGCACTCCGCGCTCCTCCCACTCCATACGCTCTCCATCATCGCCCCGCTCGGAGATAAATCCCGAGATACCGGTATTGGCACTGCGGGCAATGGCTCGGCGGTGCTCTATGGCACGCAAACGACAGAAGGCAAACAGACGCTTGTGACCGGGGGTATTACCCCACCAGCCATCGTTCGAGATTACAACCATAGCATCGGCACCCTCTCGAGCAAAGCCTCCGTAGAAGTCTCCATAGACCGCCTCGTAGCAGATTGCAGGGCCGACCTCCACATCTCCATTATTGAAGACCTTGGGGTGAGTGCCCACGCCCAGCTGTCCGACCGTGCCACCGAGGTCGATGACCAAAAATTCGAGCATCTTGAAGAGCCACGGCAACGGCATCTTCTCCACTCCGATAACCAGACGTGACTTATGGTATATATCGACCTCCCCCTCGGGGGTAATCTCGAGGGCCGAATTGAAGATATCGTAGTATTCGCTACCGCGGCGGCGAGCCGTAGCAGTCTGTCGGCCTGCGGGGTAGTCGCGCCACGTACTTGCTCCCGTAATGACCACTGCCTCGGGGTTTGTTGTGAGGAGTGTATCGGCGATTGCACCAACTATCGGCATACGCTCGACATTGGGCTCATAGATATAGTCGGGAAGTGTAGTCTCGGGCATCGCAACGAAATCGACACCCTCGGGAACCTCCGAGAGCAGTTCGAGTAGGTTGCGCTCCTGCCACTCCGAGTCGCTATGGAACTTATCGTAACAATCGACATTGGGCTGCACCACGGCAATCTTTGCTGTGCGAGCAGAGGGCGTGTAGGTTGTATAGATACATAGTGATATCGCCACCGGCACCACCACCATAGCAACCGTGGCCACAGCCAACTTACGACTGCGTTTTTTAATAGTCTCGTAGAACAGGACATTGCTCAGCAGCACCCACAGCGTACCGCCGAAGACGCCTGTATACTCATACCACTGCACAGCCCACGGCACCGCCGAAAATCCATTACCGAGGATGAGCCACGGGAAGGATATCTCGCCCCAGGTGTACCAATACTCGGTGGTAATCCAGCCCGCCACCAGCAGCGTATATGCCAACGCTCGCGGAGCCTTTTTCGACACCGTATGGAAGAGCATAAAGGCGAGCATATTGAGTGTTGTCGATACCACCGTAGCGGCAATAGGGCCCACCGGCGTAGCGTTCCACACCCACCATACCGTAGCCACATTCCACAATACGAAGGTCAGCAACGACCAGCCGAAGAGACGCCACCAATCACGGCGCGTATCGCCATACGAGTCACTAAGCCAGAGCAGGGGAACAAGTCCCGCAAGAGAGGTAAAGCCACTGAAGCCCAGCCACCCCAACGAGAGCAGCAGAACAGAAGTGAGAACGGCGATTAACCTGCGTGACATTTTAACCTATTTAAGATCGTTGTGCAAATTTAATCTTTTTTTGCCAAAGGAGCAACCCCGCGATGGTTATTTGAAGGGGCTGTCGGGCTCTTTGGACATTACCCAATAGAACATCTTGTCGAGAAAGGACGGCGCAAGCTTCTTGACAAAGTGCGTGGCGCGACCCTCAATCTCCATAAGGCACAGACGTTTACGCTTTCTAATACCACGAGCCACGATGCGGGCAACCTGCTCGGGTGTCATCATCTTCGACTCCTCACGCGGCGTGGCTCCCTGCTGTGAGCCATCGGCCACCAGAGCCGAAAATCTCACATTCGAAGCCGTAAATCCCGGACAGGCAACCATAACGTGCAATCCCTTCTTGAGATTTTCGATGCGCAACGTCTCCAGAAAACCGGTCATCGCATACTTCGATGCCGAGTAGCCCGTGCGGCCCGGCAATCCGTGCAGTCCGGCCACCGAGGAGATGCCGACAAGCGAGCCCCGAGAGGCTTGCAGATAGGGCAGAGCATACTTAGCGCAGTTCACCGTACCCCAGAAATTTACATCCATCAGGCGGTGCAACACCTTCAAATCGACATCATCAAAGATGGCTCTCATCGAGATTCCTGCGTTGCAAATCAGCACATCTATTCGACCAAAACTCTCGACAGCCTTATCTATCAGAGCCTTGCACTCCCGCTCATTCACCACATCCACAACACAATAGACAGCCTGGCCTCCTCGGGAACATATCTGCTCGGTCAAAGCCTTGAGTTTATCCTCACTACGCGCTCCGAGCACAACCTTTGCACCCACCTCGGCATAGCATCGGGCCATAGCCTCACCGATGCCCGATGAGGCTCCGGTAATAATGACAACCCTATCTTTTAGTCCCTTCATAGCTCGACTATTCAATAACAACCTTCAATCCATCGTATGCAAATTGCACACCCTCGGGCAGACGACTCGAAGCCCGGTCATAAAGACCTATCTCGTGCGACATATGCGTAAGGTAGGCCTCACGCGGTGCCACCTTCGCAATAAGCTCAAGTGCCTCATCCACACAGAAGTGCGAGTCGTGCGGCTCGAAGCGTAGGGCATTAACCACCAACACCTCGACACCTTTGAGCTTGGTAATCTCCTCTTCCGCAATCTCCTTAAAGTCGGTCAGGTAGCCGAGCTTCCCGATACGGTAGCCCGTAACGTCAAATCGAGAGTGACGGCCCGAAATGGGCACCACCTCCACCCCTCCGACCCGAAATGGGCGGTGCAGCTCTATTATATGGAGGTCTATCTCGGGTACTCCGCGATACTTATTCTGCGCAAAGGCATAATCGAAAACCTTCAGCACGGTCTGTGTAGTGTATGGAGCGGCGAAGATATCAACACGATGAATCTCGGGATAGTCCACAAAGTTGAACGCCCGCACATCATCCAGACCGGCGATGTGGTCGGTATGTCCGTGAGTGAGCAGTATAGCATCTATATGTCGCACCCCCTCACGTAACATCTGTTGGCGGAAGTCGGGACCGGCATCAATGATGATGCGCACACCATCCACCTCGACCATTGCCGAAGTGCGCAGTCGTCTGTCGCGCTCGTCCAGCGAGCGACACACCTCGCATCTGCACCCAATGACAGGCACCCCCTGCGATGTTCCCGTTCCCAAAAATGTTAATTTCATAAGACAAAGATAGAAAAGGGTTTTTAATCTGAAAAGAGTTTTGGGGAGTTTTGAGAAGCTTTGAGGCGAGTTTGAGTATGTTTAATCCCGATTCCGCCACTCCATTTCCATATTCGACAAATTATCACTACCTTTGTGTGAGAACTACATAAATGCAAACACAATGAAACGAAAAGTGCTTTTGACACTGCTGCTGTGCAGTTTTATATTCACGGCCTCGGCCGATGAGGGAATGTGGCTCCCAAGCCTTATCTCGTCACGAATCAAGGATATGCGCTCCAAAGGCTTCCGCCTGACCGAGAGGGATATCTACGACATCAACCGCGCCTCACTCAAGGATGCCGTGGTGCTCTTCGGTCGTGGTTGCACGGGCGAGCTTATCTCATCCGAAGGCCTGCTACTCACCAACCACCACTGCGGCTATGGAGCCATTCAAGCCCTCTCCTCCCTCGAACACGACTACCTGACATACGGATTCTGGGCCTCCTCGAGAAAAGGTGAGCTGCCGTGTAAGGGTCTGGAGGTATCGTTCCTGGTACGTATGGAGGATGTGACCGACCGCATCGCCACGGGCGAGAAGGAGGCCGACATCATCGCCGCCGCTCGCAAGGAGGGTAAGGGCTTCTATGCCCAAATCGAAGATATGTACTACGGCAACCAGAAGTTTCTCTTCGTCTATCGCCGCTTTACCGATGTGCGCCTTGTCGGCACACCGCCCTCGGCAATCGGCAAATTCGGTGGCGACACCGACAACTGGATTTGGCCACGCCACACGGGCGACTTCTCGATATTCCGCATCTATGCCGGAGCCGACAACGAGCCCGCAGACTACTCCCCTAAGAATCAACCCTACCGCCCCAAGCGCCACTTCCCCATCTCGACCAAAGGTGTCAAGGAGGGGGACTTTACGATGATTTACGGCTTCCCGGGTAACACGCAGGAGTATGTCACCTCGGATGCCGTGGACTATATCTGCAACATCTCCGACCCGATGAAGATTGCCCTGCGCACCAAGCGTCTCGACATCATCACCAAGGCACAGGAGAGTGACCCCAAAATCCGCATCCAGTACGCCGCAAAACACGCCTCGATAGCAAATGCGTGGAAGAAGTGGCAGGGAGAAGTGCTGGGCATCAAACGCCTCGGAACGCTCGACAAGAAGCGCGAGTATGAGAAGCAGTTTGCAGCATGGGCAGCCGAAAAACCTCAATACAGCCACCTGCTCGACTCGATGCGTGCAGCCTACGACCGCAACCGTGAGCTATACTATATAGGTGAGCTCTACGCCGAGACCG
>JBGUTM010000125.1:0-7377 GCA_045133075.1 Alistipes sp.
AGTTTCGATTGAAAGGTTTTGCGGAGCTTTTTTCTAAAAGCGACAAAGAAAAAAAGTATTTTGGGACCTTTTGCAAAAGGTGCGAAGAAAAAACACGCCCGGCTTTTTCGAAAAGTGGCTATATGCCGAGAAGCCAACACAAGCGAAGACTGCTCAACAATAAGTTGGGCAGTCTTCGCTTGTGGGGTTAATAGTTTTTTGATATCTTACAATTTAGCAAGGCACTCGGTGACATTCTTCTCGATACGAGCGAGCACATCATCACCCTCTGCCTTAACGAACTTTTCGCCGGTGATATTCTCGAAGAGCTCGATATAACGCTCGGTGATGCTTGCCACGATTTCGGGAGTCATCTCGGGTACCTGTTGGCCCTCCTGGCCCTGGAAGCCGTTTGCCATCAGCCACTCGCGAACGAACTCCTTCGAGAGCTGTTTCTGCTTCTCGCCGGCAGCCAGACGCTCCTGGTAACCCTCGGCGTAGAAGTAGCGCGAAGAGTCGGGAGTGTGAATCTCGTCCATAAGGTAAATCTGGCCGTTCTTCTTACCGAACTCGTACTTGGTGTCCACCAGGATAAGACCCATCTTGGCTGCAATCTCGGTACCGCGCTGGAAGATTGCGCGGGTGTAGGCCTCGAGCTGCTCGTAATCCTCGCGGCTAACGATACCGCGAGCGATAATCTCCTCTTTGGAGATATCCTCATCGTGGCCCTCGTCAGCCTTGGTTGTGGGGGTGATGATGGGTTCGGGGAAACGCTGGTTCTCGACCATACCATCGGGCATCTCCACACCACAGATGGTGCGTTTGCCGGCCTTGTACTCTCTCCAAGCGTGTCCCGAAAGGTATCCTCGGATTACCATCTCGACCTTGAAGGGCTCGCACTTGTGACCAACGGTGACCATCGGGTCGGGCACGGCGATTTTCCAGTTGGGGAGGATGTCTGTGGTTGCATCGAGGAACTTTGCAGCGATTTGGTTGAGTACCTGACCCTTGAAGGGTATGCCCTCGGGCAGTACGACATCGAATGCCGAGATACGATCCGAAACGACCATTACCAGATAGTCGCCTTCGATGCTGTATACATCGCGTACCTTACCTACATAGTGGCCACTCTGGCCCGGCAGATTGAAATTGGTTTTAACGATTGCTTGCATAGTGTTATGTTTTGTTTGATTATTGCCTGATTCAGCCACAAAAGTAGTAAATTTTTGGGTCGGTAGAGCCTTTATCTCGATTATTTATTAAAGTTTTATAAACAAAAGAAGCTGTCTGACAAGGTGATTTCAGCGTTATGCTTGTTCTCGAAATCCTTACATACGTTCAGCAGGTTCCGGATTCAAGCACTACGCAAGCCTTAAAATCCCACTTGTTGTACAACTTCTAATCACAAAGAGTGTGTCCAAAAAAAACTTGTTGGACACACTCTTCTATTATCTGTACTCTGTACTCTGAATTACTTCACCTCCAGCTGGCCGGTCAGGCGGATGTCAGCCGAAGATGCACCAACGTGAATGGTGAACATACCAGGCTCAACAACCCACTTGCGCAACATCGGGTCGTAGAAACGGAATGCCTCCTCACCCAGACGAATGCTCACCTGCTTGCTCTCGCCCGGCTTCAGGAATACCTTGTCGAAGCCCTTGAGCTCCTTTGCGGGGCGAGCCAGACGGCACTCATCATCGCCGACATATACCTGAGCAACCTCCGCAGCGGCAAACTTGCCGGTGTTCTTAATGTCAAAGCTGACAACGAACTCCTCGCCATCCTGTGCGATTGCGATGTTTGAGTAGTCGAAGGTCGAGTAGCTCAAACCGAAACCGAAGGGGAAGAGAGGCTTCACATTGTTCTTCTCATAGCCACGGTAGCCTAAGAAGATACCCTCACGATACTCTACGCGCGAGTAGGGGTTAATCTCTTCGCTGCGCATACGGGGTACATTCTCATAGTAGTTCGAGTAGCAGGGGTTATCGGCCCACTTCGTCTCGATGGAGAAGGGCAACTTACCCGAGGGCGAAATCTTACCGGTGATGACCTCCGAAACAGCCAAACCACCCTGCTGGCCGGGGTACCAAGCCATAAGTACTGCCTTCACATCGTTCATCCACGAAGCCATCTCGATACCGCCACCGCCATTGAGGACTACAACCACGTTGGGGTTGATCTCAATAATCGAGCGGAGGTACTCCACCTGGCCAATCGGCAACTCGAAGGTGCGGTCAGCATTCTCGCGCTCGGTGATGTTGTTGTGGCCGAGGCAAACGACTACGCAGTCAGCCTCACGGATCTGCTTAACGGTCTGCTCATCAGCACCCATCGGTGCCTCGAATACCATCTCCATAGATGTACCGCCCGAGTTGTTGTAGTGCTCTACGATAAACTCGTATACCTGGCCTGCCTTCAGGTTAAGTTCCATACGGCCGTGGCGACCATATTTGGGATTCCAGCGGTCGAGCTTCTTCTCGCCGTTGAGGAAGAAGCGGAAGCCCTCGTTACCCTCGATATCCAGGCCGTACTTCTCATCTGTTGCGGGCTTGTAGTAGAAGGTGTGACGGGTCGAGTAGTTGCTCAGCACCAAATCCTCGTGAGCCTCCTCGGCAAGGTTCATAATGCGGGGTTTTGCGACAATCTTGGTTACTACGGGTTTACCCTGCAGTTCGCAATTGCTGAACTCCTCCAGCTTTACACCGGGGGTCTTGAGCTCCTTGTCGGCAAACGCACCTTTGAGGTGGTCTGCGATGTTGGGTATGATAGTGGTAGTCTTGACCTTCTTGGGATTTACGGTCTCCATACCCTTGGCTACCGAGCTCGAGATGAGCGGGGTGACGAAACCGCTACCACCACCTGTTACGATACGGTGTGCATTGGGACCGCAGACTACAAACTTACCCTTGGTGATGGGCAGGAAGTTGTCCTGGTTCTTGAGCATAGTGATTGCAGCACGCGAGAGCTCGTGAGCCACAGCATCGCACTCGGGATTGTTCTCGGGCAGCGACTTATCGAGCTGGGGACGCTTGTCGAATTCGAAGGCGAGGATGGTCTGAATGATATTCTGGCACTTCTTGTCGAATGCCTCCTCGGGGATTACACCCTGCTCAACGAGGCTCTTCATCAGTGTGGGCTCCATAGCCTTGGGGGTAGGCATCTCGATATCGACACCCCAACGAGCCAAGTTAATGGGCGAATAGCACGAATTCCAGTCCGACATCACGAAGCCATCGTGACCCCACTGCTCACGCAAAACCTCCTGATTGAGGTATTTACTCTCCGATGCGCGAACGCAGTTGATGAGGTTGTATGAGGTCATAATGGTTGCAACTTTTGCCTCCTTGACAGCCTTCTCGAATGCGGGGAAGTAGATCTCGTGCATTGTGCGCTCGTCAATATCCGAAGATACGCCGTGACGTGCATACTCCTGGTTGTTACCTGCGAAGTGCTTGATACAAGCCATCACACCCTGGCTCTGAACGCCCTTGATGTAGGCAGCGGCAATCTCGCCAGCAAGGTAGGGATCCTCGCCGAAATACTCGAAGTTACGACCACAGAGGGGCGAACGGTAGATGTTGGCACCCGGTCCGAGGAGGATATGCACTCCGCGAGCACGTGAGTCCTTACCCAGCGACACACCCATCTGCTCGATGAGGACCTTGTCCCAAGTTGCAGCAGCAGCCACACCGCTCGGATAGAGGGTACTCTTGGTGTTGTTGCGGACACCCTGCGGGCCATCGGCCATACGCACTGCGGGCAGACCCAGGCGCGGCAACTCGCGTACATACCAACTTTCGTAACCACCGATGTAGGCAATCTTCTCCTCGAGAGTCATCTGCTTAACGATCTCGGCAGCACGATCCTTGTGCTCTTGCGTAACCACATACTTCTGCGCCATCATCGGCAACGAAATTGCAGCGGCAATAAGCGTCAAAACGATTCTTTTCATTGCTATTTTTGATTAGGTTAATAAATTATGTTTACGTATTACGGGAGTAAAGATAATTATTTTATGTCGGAATAGCAAATCCTACTTTATAAATAACAACTCACGATATTTGGGCAGTGTCCAAAGCTGGTCATCCACGACCTCCTCCAGTGTGTCGATGTGTTTGCGAATAGGGTCGAGGTAGCACATCACGCTGTCGTGGTAGGCCACGGCTCTCTCTCGTGCCGACTCTATGCGGTTGGCAACTTTGCGGGCCTTGACCATCTCGGAGGTGAGCTGCTGGATGGCTGCCGTGTGCTCCTGAATGGTGCGTATGAGCTCGATGTCGGCTTTGGCATCAAGGCCCAACTCCTTCATCTTCCACGCCTTGTCGAGGAGTATGGCCTCATATTTCGATGCGAGGGGAACGATGTTGTTCATCGCCAAATCGCCCAATACGCGAGCCTCTATCTGTATCTTCTTGACATACATCTCCCACTTAACCTCGGTGCGAGCCTCGAGCTCTACGGCGGTGTAGACACCCTGACGCTCGAACATCTCGGTAGTGCTCTTGTCGAGGTAGCGACCCAGCACTACGGGGGTAGATGTCTCGCAATCCAAGCCTCGCTTCTCGGCCTCCTCGCGCCACTCGTCCGAGTAGCCGTTGCCCTCGAAGTGTATATCCTTGCAGGCCGAAATCATACGTTTCAGAACATCGTAGATGGCCTTTTCCTTCTTGGCACCGCCCTCGATAAGGGTATCGACCTCGCGCTTGAAGAGGGTGAGCTCATCGGCCACGGCCGCGTTGAGTACAATCATTGCATCGGCGCAGTTATCCGATGCTCCCACGGCGCGGAACTCGAAGCGGTTACCCGTGAAGGCAAAGGGTGAGGTGCGGTTGCGGTCGGTATTATCGAGGAAGAGGCTGGGGATACGCGAGATGCCGCTCATACGGAATACACTCTTGGCATCGAAACGAATAGCCTCGCTGCTGGGGCTCGCCTCCAGCTTGTCAAGTACGGCCGAAATCTGTGCTCCGAGGAATGTCGATATGATGGCCGGAGGTGCCTCACCCGCACCCAGACGATGTTCGTTGGTGGCACTCATCACCGAGGCTTTGAGCAGTCCATTGTGCTTGTATACGGCCGATATGACATTGACCAGGAAGGTGATAAATTGCAGATTCTCCATCGCCGTATGTCCGGGGCCGAGCAGGTTTACGCCCGTATCGGTACCCAGCGACCAGTTGTTGTGTTTGCCCGAGCCATTCACTCCCTTGAAGGGTTTTTCGTGGAGTAATACGCGGAAGTTGTGGCGGCGTGCAACCTTGTCCATTACGGTCATCAGCAGCTGGTTGTGGTCATTGGCAAGGTTGGCCTCCTCGTAGACGGGTGCCAGCTCGAATTGGTTGGGTGCCACCTCGTTATGGCGGGTCTTGACGGGGATGCCGAGTTTAAGACACTCATACTCCAGGTCGCGCATAAAGGCGAGAACTCTCTTCGGTATGGCTCCGAAGTAGTGATCCTCCAGCTGCTGGTTTTTTGCCGACTCGTGGCCCATAAGTGTTCTGCCGGTCATCACCAGGTCGGGACGTGCAGCCCAAAGGCTCTCATCGACCAGGAAATACTCCTGCTCCCAGCCCAGATACGAGAAGACGCGATTGACGCTCTTGTCGAAGTAGCGGCATACCTCTGTGGCAGCCTTATCTACTGCCGAAATCGAACGCAGGAGAGGAGTCTTGTAGTCAAGTGCTTCACCCGTATAGGCGATAAAGACGGTAGGGATACAGAGGGTCGTATCCACAATGAATGCCGGCGAGGTGGGGTCCCAGGCCGAATATCCTCGTGCCTCGAAGGTGTTGCGGATACCGCCACTCGGGAACGATGAGGCGTCAGGCTCCTGCTGGATAAGCAATTTGCCCGAGAACTCCTCCAGAACGCCACCCTTGCCATCAGGCTCGGCAAAAGCATCATGTTTCTCGGCAGTACCTCCCGTGAGGGGTTGGAACCAGTGGGTGTAGTGGTCGGCTCCATTCTCCATAGCCCATTGGCGCATGCCGGCAGCTATGCTGTCGGCCACCTCACGCGAGAATGGTGTGCCGTTTTCGATTGTCTGCATCAGCGCCTCGTAGGTGCTCTTGGTTAGATACTTGCGCATCGCCTTGTGGCCAAAGACCTTCTCGCCGAAGTAGTCCGAAGGACGGCCCTCAGGAGCCTTGACCTCGACTTCGCGGTGGTTGAGCGCGGCATCGACCATCTTGAATCTCAAAAGTTCCATCTGTCTTGTATTTTTTATAGATTTCTTCTGTTTGTGATGCAAAAATAACTAATTTCTGCGAAAATGTATTAAAAAATCGCTTTATTTTGAGAAAAATAACAATGTGCTTATTGATAAACGATAAGGCTGGTGGCCTATTTGGAGGTTTATTGTTAAAATGTGGCAGGTGGTAGTGGAGAAACAGGAGAAATAGGGGGTACTGGAGAAACAGGGGGCTGTTAGGTATAATGCCTCTAACCGTCCCAAACTCCTTACCCCCCCCACACAAAAAAAACAACCCGACAAAGTTGTCGGGTTGTCTAACCTGAACCGCCCTTATGGGCCTCTGGCAGATTAAGCGTTGTTTGCGCTCAACTCCTCGAACAGGGTGTTGAACTTTGCAATCATCTCCTCACGCAGAGCCGAGAAATGCTTGCGCACGAGGCTCTTGTTGTGGGGCTCTGCAGGGTTGTTAGCCTTTGCATACAACTCGTTGCGCAACTCTACGCCCTTCTGCATCAGAGCAAAAATAGCCTCCTCTTTCGAGGGCTGGAAATAGATAGCCATATCGCAGTCGAATACGAACTCCTCCAAGCGATAGTCAATCTCCTTTTTGAAATCTCTTAAGTTTGCCATAAAAATTATCTGTTTTTAAGTATTTTCTTGTCACAAAGATAATAAATCTTTCAAACAATCAAACTTTTCGGGCATCTTTTTTCGCAAAAAGGTCAAAAAGATACTGAAATCCCTACTCACACAACGAAAAATGGCGGCAAAAGCCGCCTAAATCTACTAATGATGGTGTTCGCAAAGAACGGTGTGAGGCACCTTGCCGTGTGAAATAATCTGTATCGGACAGTTGTAGTTCTCGAGTTGCTCCTCGGTGATGACGTTCGAGTTGTGGCGGTGGACGGTGCGATTGACGCAGACGATGCTCTTCACAACGCTGGTGATTGTGCCGATGTCGTGCGATACCATCACGATAGCCATCCTCTCGTTCAACTTGCGCAGCAGGGTGTAGAGTTCGTTCTCAAATTGGTTGTCCACAAAGTTGGCCGGCTCATCCAGAATCAGTAGTTTCGGCTCGATGATTATGGCTCGGCAGAGCAGAGCGCGTTGCAGCTGGCCACCCGAGATTTCGCCTATCTGCCTCGAGGCCAACTCGGTGATACCAGCCATATCGAGCAGATCGAGGGCTCGGCGGCGGTCGG
>JBGUTM010000126.1:0-6204 GCA_045133075.1 Alistipes sp.
AAGCTGCCAACCGTGAGATATCAGCGCAGGTGGTCATTAAACGATTGCTCGAGGGGCTCAATGGGTAAAATTCAAAATAACGTTTAAGAAGTTCTGGGAGTTTAGGGAGTTTAGGAAATTTAGGGGATTTTGAATTACTATTTATGGCAGAGTTGAAAGTTATTAAGATAGGTGGCAATGTCATCGACAACGACCTATCCCTGGAGCGATTCCTGCGCGATTTTGCAGCGTTGGAGGGTAGAAAGATACTCGTTCACGGCGGAGGAAAACTTGCTACCCGAATGGCCGAGAGACTCGAAATCAAGCAACAGATGATCGAGGGCAGACGTATCACCGACCGCGCCACGCTGGATGTGGTTACAATGGTCTACGCAGGCCTTATCAACAAGCGCATCGTTGCAATGTTGCAGTCATTCGGCTGCAATGCTATGGGTATGTCGGGAGCCGATGGAGGTATCATCCGCGCCAACCGCCGCTCGCCTGAGCCGATAGATTACGGTTTTGTGGGCGACATTGCCCAGGTAGATGGCAAACGCCTGCAAACACTTACCCTTGAGGGAATTACACCCGTCATCTGCTCGATAATGTACGATGGCAGGGGTGGACTGCTCAACTGCAATGCCGACAGCGTAGCCTCGGCCGTAGCTGCGGGCGTGGCTCACGAGGAGGAGGCCGAGCTTATTTTCTGCTTTGACAAGGCTGGAGTTCTGCGCGATGTGAACGACCCCACAACTCTCATCTCGGAGATTACTGCCGAAAGATATCCTTCACTCAAGGCCGAAGGTGTTATCAGTGACGGAATGATTCCTAAGGTGGAGAATGCACTGCGCTCGGTGGCCGAGGGTTTGCAGAGCGTAACCATCAAACATTCAGACGATTTAACCGACCCTACGGCGGGTACAACAATACGATAACCGAGGATGAACGAACTCTTGAAATTGCGCTCCGAACGCGCCATTGCACTGCTCAAAGAGATGATTCGCCGTCCCTCACCTACGGGGGAGGAGGGGGCTGTGGCCGACCTTCTGGAGGAGCATCTGCGCAAGGGTGGCGTAGAGCCTAAACGCCTATATAACAACGTCTTTGCCTATGCTGACGGCTATGACCCCAAGCGCATAACACTGATGCTAAACTCCCACATCGACACCGTGCGCCCCGTGGCAAGCTACACACGCGACCCATACTCGCCCGATGAGGAGGATGGTCGCATCTACGGTCTGGGCAGCAACGATGCGGGTGCTTCGGTGGCAGCCATTGTCGAGACCTTCCTCGCGTGGGCACATAAACCCCTGCCATTCAATCTTATGCTGGCTATATCGGCCGAGGAAGAGCGTGGCGGAGAAAAGGGTATCAGAGCCCTATTGCCGACACTCGAACGGGTAGATATGGCCATCGTTGGCGAGCCTACCGATATGCAGGCAGCCATAGGCGAAAGGGGGCTTGTGGTGCTCGACTGCACCGCCCACGGCAAGAGCGGACACGCCGCACACAGCGAGGGGGTTAATGCCATTTATGAGGCAATACAAGACATTGAGAAGCTACAACACTTTGAGTTCGAGCGAGTTTCGCCACTACTTGGCGACATCCGCATCTCGACCACGATGATCTCGGCAGGCACCCAGCACAACATCATCCCTGACAGTTGCTCGTTTGTGGTTGATGTTCGCACCACCGATGCCTACACCAACGAGGAGGTGGTCGAAATAATCTCGGAGGCCCTCACCTCGGAGGTCAAGCCCCGCTCGACCCGCATCCGCGCATCGGCAATCGAGGAGAGTCATCCGCTGGCGCAGGCAGCCCTCCGTGCAGGGCGTAAGCTCTTTGTGTCGCACACCTCATCGGATATGTCGCGTATGGCCTTCCCAACCCTCAAGATGGGCATTGGCGACACCCTGCGCTCACACTCGGCAGACGAGTACGTCTTACGCTCGGAAATCATTGAGGGTGTGGCTATTTACGAAGATTATTTAACGCAATTTACCAAGCAATATGGCAACTAAACTTTGGGACAAAGGCATTGATGTCGATGCCGCAATCGAAGAGTACACCGTGGGTAACGACCGCCAACTCGATATGCGTCTTGCACGCTACGATGTCGAGGGTTCGATGGCACATATCCGTATGCTCGAGAGCATAGGTCTGCTCTCTGCCGAGGAACTTCAAATCCTGCTCGGGGGGCTGGAACAGATAGCCACAGAGATTGAGCGCGGAGAGTTCCGCATCGAGGAGGGTATCGAGGATGTCCACTCGCAGGTCGAGCTACTGCTCACGCGCCGTCTGGGCGATGTGGGCAAGAAGATTCACTCGGGCCGCTCGCGTAATGACCAGATACTGGTCGATATCAAGCTATTCCTGCGCCACGAGATTGCAGCTATCGCCTCTGACGTTCAACGACTTTGCGCCTCATTGCTCGATATGAGCGACCGTCATGCAGAGGTTTTGATGCCGGGTTACACGCACCTTCAGGTAGCGATGCCCTCATCATTCGGCCTGTGGTTCGGAGCCTATGCCGAGAGCCTCGCCGATGATTTGCGACTGCTCCGCGCAGCCTACGACATCGCCAACCAAAACCCCCTCGGCTCGGCCGCAGGGTATGGCTCATCATTCCCTCTCAACCGCACGATGACCACCAAGTTATTGGGCTTTGGTGACCTACACTACAACGTGGTGGCGGCACAGATGAGCCGCGGAAAGTGCGAACGCGCCACAGCCTATGCCATAGCCGCAATAGCCTCAACCATAGGTCGTTTTGCGATGGATGCGTGTCTATTTATGAGCCAGAATTTCGCATTTATCTCCCTTCCGGCGGAGCTCACCACAGGCTCGAGCATTATGCCCCACAAGCAGAATCCTGATGTCTTTGAGGTTATGCGAGGCAAGTGCAACCGCCTGCAAGCCGTGCCCAACGAGATTTCGCTACTGACGACCAACCTCCCCGTAGGCTACCACCGCGACCTGCAACTGCTCAAGGATATCCTCTTCCCCGCAGTCGAGGAGTTGCGTAAGAGCCTCGATATGTGCAACTTTATGGTGCAGAACATCGGTGTAAACCACTCTATTCTGGAGGATAAGAAGTACGACACTCTCTTCACCGTGGAGGATGTGAATCGTATGGTGCTCTCGGGCGTTCCCTTCCGCGAGGCCTACCGCGAAATCGGACTAAAGGTCAAGGCTGGAGAGTATGTGCCCACACGAGAGGTACACCACACCCACGAGGGTAGTATCGGTAACCTCTGCAACGATGAAATACGCCGTAAACTCAAGGAGTTAGAGATTGAGGGTAAATAGCAAGGATAGAAAGACCCAAGAGGGAGTGTAGTTTTGAGTTTGGAATTCAAAAGATAATGGTTACCGAAATGGCAACCCTTATTTTTTGAATATATCCTCCGGATACTCCACATCGCTCAAAAAGAGGCCCTGTGCCGGTGCACCGCCACTCGAGCGTGATAGGTCACGCGAGGCGACAATCTCCTCGAACTGCTCGGGGGTGTAGCGGCCCCTGCCCACATCGACAAGCGTACCCACCAGAGCCCTCACCATATTTCTCAGGAAGCGGTCTGCCGCCACCGTGAAGCACAACTGCTCACCCTCACGGCTCCACTCGGCGTGATATATGTGGCATATATTGGTCTTATTGTTGGAGTTGAGCTTGGCGAAGGAGGTAAAGTCTTCGTAACGCAACAAGCACTCCGCAGCGCGATTCATCGCCTCGACATCCAGCGGAACATAATACTGCCAACTGCTCTCGCGCGTAAAGGGGTTTTTCGACTGCTCGACATAGTAGCGATACTCCCTGCGCACGGCATCAAAGCGGGCGTGGGCCTCGGGGGCTACCTCCTTGATGCGAAAGACGGCAATATCCTCAGGCAGAATAAGATTGAGCTTATAGACCAGTTGTGCCGTATCGGCAATGGCCACCTCTGTATCAAAGTGTGCCACGTAGTAGGAGGCATTGACTCCCGTATCGGTACGCCCCGCTCCGACCACCTCAATATCGGCACGCAAGAGGGTAGAGAGCCCCTGCTCCAGCGTCTGCTGCACCGAGGGCACATCATTCTGTCGTTGCCAGCCGCAGTAGGCGGCACCTTTATATCTCAACTCGATAAAATAGCGCATAACGACCACAAAGATAGAAAAATATCACATCATTACACAATTCTGCTCGTTTTCTCATCGTTTTTGTGTATATTTGCAGGTTACATAATATTTTCAAAAATGAAAGCAGCAATTATCGGATACGGAAAGATGGGACGCGAAATCGAGCGCATCCTTATCGAACGCGGACACACCGTTTCACTTATCATAGACGAGGCTAACGCAGCCGACCTGAATGCAGAGAATCTCAATGGAGTAGATGTGGCTCTCGAGTTCACAACCCCCGCCACAGCCTATGGCAATATCCGCCAATGTATCGAGTGTGGTACACCCGTAGTGAGTGGCACCACAGGTTGGACCGAGCGTCTGGAGGAGCTCAAGGCACTCTGCGAAGAGAAGGGTAGTGCCATATTCTACGCCTCGAACTACTCGTTGGGCGTAAATATGATGTTCCGCATCAACCGCCGCCTCGCGGAGTTGATGAATCGCCACCCTCAATATGACGTCAATATCGAGGAGGTGCACCACATCCACAAGAAGGACTCACCGAGTGGCACCGCCATAACCCTCGCTGAGGGTATCCTTGCCGAGCTTGATCGCAAGTCGGACTGGGAGAATCCCTCCCTCATAGAGTTCGACTCGGAGGGTGAGCCTATCGTTCACGCTATGGGTGAGGCTGCGCCCGAAAATATCGCCATAACATCCCTGCGCGAGGGCGAGACCCCGGGAATCCACACCGTAACCTACGAGTCGGAGGATGATATGTTGCAGATTATGCACATCATCAAGAATCGCCGCACGTTGGCTATGGGTGCGGTTATTGCTGCGGAGTTCCTCTGTGGCAAGAAGGGTTGCTACTCGATGGATGACCTTTTACAGTAAACCTCAAAAACGAAAATATCCCGTTATGGAGAAGATAAAACTTTTTTTCAAGAATCGCTGGGTGCGCTTCACCTTTGCATCGGTGATTTACACACTTCTGGCCGTGGTCTGGACGGGCAACCTCTGGATGCTGTTGGGCTTGGCGATCATCTTCGACCTCTACATTTCGAAACTCTTCTATCGCTATGTTTGGTGCCACAACGAGGAGTTGCGCAAGCGCAGTGCGGCATATAATTTCGTATACGAGTGGGTTAGTGCAATCATCTTTGCCACGGTGGCGGCTACGCTGATTCACCTCTTCGTCTTCCAGCTCTACGTCATCCCGACATCCTCGATGGAGAAGAGCCTGCTTATCGGCGACTACCTCTATGTCAGCAAGCTATCATACGGCCCGCAGGTACCCAACACCCCCTTGTCGTTCCCCTTTGTACACCACACAATGCCCTGGTCGCAGAGCAAGAAATCATTCTCGGAGGCTATCAAGTGGCCCTATCACCGCCTCAAGGGATTGGGCAAGGTCGAGAGGGATGATGTTGTGGTCTTCAACTTCCCCGCAGGCGACACCGTGCTGCTCGAGAATCAGGCTGTGACCTACTATGACGTTCTGCGCCAATACACCTCGGAGTTTGGCGAGGAGGAGGGCCGTGCACGTCTTAACCGCGACTACACCGTAATTTCGCGCCCCGTGGATAAGCGCGAAAACTACGTCAAGCGTTGTGTCGGCATCCCGGGTGATACCATCCGCATCATCGACACCGAGCTCTACGTCAATGGCCAAAAACAGCAAGAGCTCCCCGGCAAGCAGCATATCTATTTTGTGCAGAGTTCTTCGCCCATCTCGAAGTATGCCATCGACCATATCGGCGTCACCGAGTGGAGCGGCAGTGGTAACTACTACTATATGACCCTGACCGAGGAGGCTGCACAGAGGGTTAAGGCAATGTCTAATGTGGTGAACGTCACGCAGTATAACGCCACCGTTCCCACGGGCGAAGCTTTCCCCCACAACGAAAACTACCCCTGGACACAGGACAACTTCGGCCCGCTGTGGATTCCGCAGAGAGGAGTAACCATTGCCCTCACCCGAGAGAATCTACCCCTCTACGAGCGTATAATCACCGCCTACGAGGGCCACACCCTAAAGGCCGATGGTGAGCAGATACTCATTGACGGCTCGCCCGCTACGGAGTACACCTTTGCGATGGACTACTACTGGATGATGGGCGA
>JBGUTM010000127.1:0-4030 GCA_045133075.1 Alistipes sp.
TCCGTTGAAGGATGGCGTTATCGCCGACTTTAAGGCTACGGAGCTGATGCTGCGCGGTTTGATTAAGAAGGTTCGTACCACAAACACAATGTTCTCGCCCTCGTTGCGTATGGTTATCTGTATCCCTTCGGGCTCGACCAATGTCGAGATCCGTGCCGTGCGCGACTCGGCCGACCGTGCAGGTGCTCGCGAGGTATATATGATTTTCGAGCCTATGGCTGCAGCTCTGGGTGCAGGTCTGGATGTCGAGGCCCCCGAGGGTAATATGATTATCGACATCGGTGGCGGAACCTCGGAGATCGCCTGCATCTCGTTGGGCGGTATCGTATGTTCAGAGTCGATCAACGTGGCCGGAGATGTCTTTACCTCCGATATTCAGAACTATGTTCGCCAGCAGCACAATATCCGCATCGGTGAACGTACAGCCGAGGCTATCAAGTGCTCGATTGGTGCTGCCGTGCCGCAGCTCGAAAACGAGCCCGAGGATTATATCGTTACAGGCCCCAATATGCTGACGGCTCTGCCGCAGACCGTATCGCTCTCATCGAACGAGATTGCATACGCACTCGAGAAGTCGCTGGTGAAGCTGGATGCTGCACTGATGTCGGTACTCGAGAAGATGCCGCCCGAGCTCTATGCCGATATCGTTAAGAATGGTGTCTACTTGGCGGGTGGTGGTGCCCTTATCAAGGGTCTCGACAAACGCCTTTCGGAGAAGACGGGTCTGCCGTTCCACATTGCCGAGGATCCGTTGCGTGCAATCGCCCGCGGAACAGGTATCGCCCTGAAGAATATCGACCGTTTCTCATTCCTGATGAAGGGATAAAACTAATTGATAATTGACAATTGATAATTGAGAGATGTGGCGCCCGCGGCGCATAGTGAATTGGTTTGATTCAAAATTATAGCATCAAAGCAATAAACTAAATCTCTTTAATTCTCAATACTCGATTCTCGATTCGAAGGATGTATCGTCTGTTGGAGTTTATACGGCGTAGTTATGTGACGCTGTTGTTTGTAGTTTTCGAGGTTATAGCCATCGGAATCTACTCTCGTTCGACATACTATACCCAAGCGACCATCCTTGCCCATGCCAACGCCCTCACGGGAGGTCTGGAAGGTGCAATAACCGATATCGGTGGCTACTTTTCGCTTGCCCGCGA
The DNA here is from genome assembly GCA_045133075.1 of Alistipes sp. Taxonomy (GTDB): domain Bacteria; phylum Bacteroidota; class Bacteroidia; order Bacteroidales; family Rikenellaceae; genus Alistipes. The sequence goes on from JBGUTM010000127.1 coordinate 1,164, forward strand.
GAATAAGGCTCTGACGGAGCGTGTCGCCGAGTTGGAGCAACGACTGACCTACTATGGAGGTCTGGTCGATACGACAGTCGCAATCAATATCGCCGAGTTGCAGTATGAGTTTATGCCGGCCAGGGTGGTGGCCAGCAGCATCAATCGTACACGCAACTTCATTACCCTGAATAAGGGTCTGCGCGATGGAGTGATGAACGATATGGCGGTGCTCTCGCCCTCGGGCCAGGCAGTAGGTTATATTCTCGACTGCTCGGAGCGATACTCGGTAGCGATATCCATCCTGAATACATCGTTCCGCACGGGTTGTAAGATTAAGGGTGACGGCTACTCGGGCTCGATCGAGTGGAACGGAGGCTCACCCTACGAGGTTACGATGCGTGAGCTGTCGAAGTATGCCCAAATCGAGGTGGGTGCCGAGGTGGTGACTACGGGAGTGTCGCACTACTTCCCCTCGGATATGCTCATCGGTTGGGTCGAGAGCTATGAGTTGGATGAGTCGAAGACCTACTACAACGCCAAGGTGCGCCTGGCAGCCGACTTCTCGAATCTGCACAATGTTGTATTGGTGAAATATATCGATCGAGAGGAGGTCGTGGGACTCGAGCAGAGTGCCCGAAACAGAGTTTATTAAGTTGGTGATATGCATCGTACAGGTTACTACATACTTCTCTTTGTCGTGACGGCACTGTTGCAGATATTCTTCTTCAACAACCTCTCGCTATGGGCCTGCTTCGCGCCGATGGTCTATATGGCCTTCGTGATGATGTTGCCGCTGAATGCCTCCTCGATAGTTGTTCTGATGGCGGGATTGGCTATGGGTGTTACGATGGATTGGACTATGGGTACGGCAGGATTGAACACCATCGCCACGCTGGCTGCAGCCTACCTGCGCCGACCCGTGCTCAACCTTACGCTCGGTGCGGAGGTGGTGCGAGATGGCGGTCTTCCCACGATGGCGCGTATGGGTCAGCATCAATTTTTGCAGTATCTGATAATTATGACGGTGTTGCATGGTGTTGTATTCTTTGGCTTTGAGGCCTTCACAACAGCATATTTCTGGTATCAATTCCTGCGTTTTGTGATCAGCACAATCTTCTCGATACTCTTTGTGTGGCTGATTATTATCCTCTTCACCCCTAAACACTCTGCGCGATGAGCAGTCGTGGTGAGGGACTCTTTAGGTTGCGTCATCTGCAATTTGTCGTATTGTTCATCTTTGGAGCGATACTGATGCGTTTGGCGTGGATTCAACTCTTTGACTCGAAGTATAAGGATATGGCGCGTAATAACGTGCTGCGCCACGTCACGCTCTATCCTGCCCGAGGCGAGATTTACGACCGCAATGGCGAGTTTTTGGCGCAGAGCAGGGAGTGTTACGATTTGATGGTCATCTATCGCGAGTTGCCGAAGAGTGGTTTTGATACTACGCGCTTGTGTCAGATGCTCGACATCCCGCGAGCTAAACTCGAGCGTGAACTCTCCTTGGCGCGATACGCTCCGCGTGCGGCACGCCGTATTGTGAGCTATGTCCCTAAGGAGACAAAGCTGTTGCTTGATGAGTACAAAATTCCGGGTTTTTATACAGTCTATCGTACCGTGCGCCAATATCCACGTAAGGTTGGAGGTAACCTTCTGGGCTATGTGGGCGAGGTCAGCGAACAGATGCTTCGTAAGTATACGAATTATGAGGTGGGTGACTATATCGGCCTTACGGGAGTCGAGGCGGCTTATGAGGATGTGCTCAAGGGCAAGAAAGGATTGCGAGTTGAGGAGATTGATGCCTATGGAGCGGTCAAGGGGTCGTATATGGATGGGGCCTTCGATACTATTCCTGAGCACGGTCGCTCGATAGTCTGCACCATAGATGCCCGCCTACAACTCTTTGCCGAGGAGTTGATGAGGGGCAAGGTGGGTGCTGCGGTGGCCATCGAGCCTTCGACCGGTGAGATTCTGATGATGGTCTCTTCGCCGACATACGATCCTGATGAGTTGGTGGGTCGCCAGAGGGGTAATAACTATATGGCGATGTTGCGCAACAAACGCCGACCGCTCTACAACCGAGCCGTGAAGGCTAAGTATCCTCCGGGCTCGACCTTCAAGTTGGTGCAGGGCCTTATCGGTATGCAGGAGGGTGTGTTGCGTCCGAGCCAGACCTATCCCTGTCATCTGGGTTATCGTGCGGGTCGCGTCTCGATGAAGTGTCATGAACACCGCTCCCCGGCCGACCTCTCGTATGCTGTGGCGACATCGTGTAATGCCTACTTCTGCTACGTCTTCCGCAATATCCTCGAGAATCCGAAGTATGGCAGTGTGAAGAGTGGCTATGATGTGTGGAAGGAGTATGTCGAGAGCTTTGGTTTTGGTCGTGATCTGAATACCGACTTTATGGGTGAGGGTAGCGGCTATGTCCCTGACAAGGATTTTTACAATAAACGATATCGCGGCTCGTGGAATGCGCTCACGGTTCTTTCGCTCTCGATTGGTCAGGGAGAGCTGGGCTGTACGCCCTTGCAGATGGCCAACCTCGGTGCGATTATCGCAAACAGAGGCTACTACTATCTGCCTCATATTGTCAAGAGTATCGAGGGTCAGGATTCGCTTGACCGCCGTTTCTATGAGCGTCACTACACGAAGGTCGATGCCAAGCACTTCGAACCCATCGTACAGGGTATGTGGCGCAGTGTTCACGTTGATGGAACATCTACCTGGGCGCGACTGGAGGGATGGGATGTCTGCGGAAAGACGGGTACGGCACAGAACCCTCACGGCAAGGATCACTCGACATTCCTCTCGTTTGCACCGAAAGATAACCCCCGCATCGCAATCTCGGTATATGTCGAGAATGCGGGTTTCGGAGCCTCGAT
>JBGUTM010000128.1:0-2179 GCA_045133075.1 Alistipes sp.
AGCTCCGACACCCGCAGGCTCCAACTCGTGTATAATGGAGAGCAGTCTCTCCAACTCCTCCTCAGAGGTCTCGATACCGAGCGAGAAGGCGATGTCATCGCTTATTGAGAGCAGGTCGCGGCGAAGGTAGCCATCCTCGTCAATGCTACCCACGATGTATACTGCCAGACGCATATCGCGCTCCGAGAGGTTGCGATAGCCGAGCTGCTCGACCAGATACTCCTGCAACGAGCGACCTCCCGAGAGATATACGGGACGCTGCTTATCGTCTTTTGAATAGTTATTTATGTGGCTTTTGTAGGAAGGGGTATCATCTTCGCGCAGATACTCTTCGACCGAGATCTGCTGGGGCTCTTCCTCTTCGGTGTTTCGCTCCTCCTCTTCGAGAACGATATTCTCCTCAATCTCCTGTTTAATGCGTTGCTCGAGTTGCACGGTCGGCAGCTCCAGCAACTTGATCATCTGAATCTGTTGCGGAGAGAGCGTCTGTTGCATCTTCTGAATCTGACGTTGTGAAATAGCCATTATAGTCTAATTTTTAGCGGTTTATACACAATACGGCAGGTTCTTCATTTATACATTTTGCGAATGATAGGAGGGCTGTATGCCCGTGTGGCGATGGTGCTCGAAAAAACTACTTTTGCGACTCCTTGACAGCCTTTGCGATAGCCTCCGACCAGAACTTCGAGAGATGCTTTGCACCCTTCTCGTTTGGGTGGAGGTAGAAGGTGCCGGCATTACCATTCTCGGGCACGTGGAAACGCTTGTAGTTCTTCTCGAAGAAGCAGAAACCATCGACATCACCCAGATAGATGTAGTCGTACTCGTTGGCCAGGGCCACCAACTCGTCAATGTAACGGCTCACGCGCTTCAGGCCTGCAGCCAGATACATAGTGCCGTTGTAGGTGTTGGGGCTGTACCAAATCGGGCGGTGCAGCACGAAGATGGCGTTGGGGCACACCTCGCGACACGCTGCGATGATGGTTTGCAAGTTCTTCTTGTAGTTGGCACGCGATACGGGGCTGCCCGTGGTGGTGCCATCTATAGCCGAATCGTTGGTGCCGAGCATCACCGAGAATACGATACTCTCGCCGGCATCACTCTTCGCCTTAAACTCCTTCATTGCCTGTGCGACCTTGGGCCAATCGCGACCGCCCTCGGGCAGAAAATCGCAGGTTGTAGCTCCTGAACGGGCGCAGTTGCGGAACTCCACCTTAGAGTCCAGAGCTTTGGCAACCATAGCCGATGTTGTCACGGGAGGAGCTGTTTTGATACGGTCTTTGTGTAGGGCACCATAGGTGATGCTATTGCCTATGTAGATGATGTTGCAGGGCTTACCCTCGCCCTTAGCCTCTGCGGAGAGGGCGAGGAGGATTGCCGCCACAAAACATATTGTATTCAAAAGAGTTTTCATATTTTTTACCTTATGCCACTATCAATAGGTCTCTAAAACTCTGCATTCTTCGGGGTACGCGGGAAGGGGATTACGTCACGGATGTTGGTCATACCCGTAACGAAGAGCAGCAGACGCTCGAATCCCAGGCCGAAGCCCGAGTGGGGAGCCGAGCCCCAGCGGCGAGTATTGAGATACCACCACATATCCTTCTCCGGAATTCCGAGTTCCTTGACTCTTGCAGAAAGTTTGCCGTAGTCGGCCTCACGCTCCGATCCACCTATAATCTCGCCGATTTTCGGGAAGAGGACATCCATTGCGCGAACAGTCTTGCCATCTTCGTTCTGCTTCATATAGAATGCCTTGATCTCCTTGGGGTAGTTGATTAGGATCACGGGACGCTTGAAGTGCTCCTCCACGAGGTAACGCTCGTGCTCCGACTGAAGGTCGCAACCCCAGTCGCAGGGGAACTCAAACTTGCGACCCGAAGCCTTCAGAATCTCGATACCCTCGGTGTAGTCGAGGCGAACAAAGTCGTTCTCGAGAACGAAGTTCAGACGCTCGATAAGCTCGTTATCCCACATCTTGTTCATAAACTCGAGATCCTCGCGGCAGTTCTCCAGTGCATAGCGGATAAGATACTTGAGGAAATCCTCAGCCAGATCCATATTGTCCTGCAACTCGTAGAATGCCATCTCGGGCTCGATCATCCAGAACTCTGCCAAGTGGCGCGGTGTGTTCGAATTCTCGGCACGGAAGGTGGGGCCGAATGTGTAGATCTGACCC
>JBGUTM010000129.1:0-2068 GCA_045133075.1 Alistipes sp.
TCACCCTCATCACCATACTTACCCAGCAGGGTAGAGAGATTCTCCATTGCGGGAGTCTCGAGCGGAGCAAATCCGTAGGTACGGAAGACGCTCTTTACGGTGTCGAAAATATACTGGCGGCGGCTCATCTCGACCGGCGAGAAGTCGCGTGTGCCTTTTGGTACTGATGGTTTCTGTGCCATAATTTAATTAAATACCATTTAATTAATTGAGAATTGATAATTACTCCGTTAGTTTGCGGTATTTCACGCGCTTGGGTGTCAGGTCGATTCCCTGTGCCTTCTTCCACTCCTCGTACTCCGAGTAGGAGCCCTCGTAGAAGACAACCTTCGAGTCGCCCTCAAACGAGAGAATGTGGGTAGCCACGCGGTCGAGGAACCAACGGTCGTGCGAGATAATCACCGCACAGCCAGCAAAGTGCTCCAGACCCTCCTCCAATGCTCGCAGGGTATTCACATCGATATCGTTGGTCGGCTCATCGAGCAACAGCACGTTACCCTCCTCCTTGAGTGCGAGGGCCAGGTGGAGTCGGTTGCGCTCACCACCCGACAACATTCCGCACTTCTTCTCCTGGTCGGCACCACTAAAGTTAAATCGCGCAACATACGCACGCGCGGGAACTTGACGATTGCCCAGGGTTATCAAGTCCGAATTTTGCGAGATAACTTCGTAGACACTCTTCTCGGGGTCGATGGATTTATGTTGCTGATCAACGTAGGCGAGCTTGACGGTCTGACCTACGGTGAAGGTTCCGCTGGTAGGCTCCTCCAGACCCATAATCATACGGAAGAGGGTAGTCTTACCCGTACCGTTGGGGCCAATCACACCCACGATACCTGCGGGTGGCAGGCGGAACTCTAAGCCCTCGTACAGAACTCTATCTCCAAACGCCTTCGACACGCCATTAGCCTCGATAACCACATCTCCCAAACGGGGACCGTTGGGGATGAATATCTCGAGTTTTTCCTCTCTCTCCTTAGCATCCTCATTGAGCATCTTATCATATGCAGACAGACGAGCCTTGCTCTTGGCGCGGCGGCCCGAGGGGTTCATATTCACCCACTCCAACTCACGCTCGAGGGTCTTTCTGCGCTTCGACTCCTGCTTCTCCTCGAGTGCCATACGCTTAGTCTTCTGGTCAAGCCAGCCCGAGTAGTTACCCTTCCAGGGGATACCCTCGCCACGGTCGAGCTCCAGAATCCAACCGGCCACATTATCAAGGAAGTAGCGGTCGTGGGTTACGGCGATGACCGTACCCTTATACTGCTGGAGGTGCTGCTCCAACCAATCAATCGACTCAGCGTCAAGGTGGTTGGTAGGCTCATCGAGCAGCAACACATCGGGCTGTTGCAACAGCAGACGACACAGAGCCACACGTCTGCGCTCACCACCCGAGAGCACCTTAACACTCTGATCGGGGTCGGGACAGCGCAACGCATCCATAGCACGCTCCAGAACGCTATCCAGCTCCCAGCCATTGACGTGGTCAATCTGTTCATAGAGTTCGCCCTGACGCTCGATGAGGCGTGTCATCTCGTCATCCGACATAGGCTCACAGAGCTTCATATTGATATCCTCGTACTCCTTGAGCAGGGCCACCGTAGCGGCACAGCCCTCCTCGACAACCTCCTTGACCGTCTTCGAATCATCGAGCTGAGGCTCCTGCTCGAGGTAGCCCACAGTGTAGCCGGGTGAGAATACCACCTCACCTTGGAAGTTTTTGTCGATACCTGCAATAATCTTCATCAGGGTCGATTTACCCGAGCCGTTCAGACCGATGATACCGATCTTCGCGCCATAGAAGAATGAGAGATAGATGTTGTTGAGTACCTTTTTCTGGTTGGTGAAGGTCTTCGAGACACCCACCATCGAGAATATAATCTTTTCGTCTGCCATATTTTGTGTTTTTACTTTGTCCTATTAAGGGACAAAGGTACAAAATAATTCACAATTCACAATTTTTTATTTTTTACTTTGACACATTTTTCACTTCAGGAGTTTTGTGCTTATGTATTTCATTAAGGAGATTAAGGGAATTAAGGAGATTGGCGAGTTCGCAAAGACCACC
>JBGUTM010000130.1:0-10482 GCA_045133075.1 Alistipes sp.
TGGTACTCCTGACTATGCAACCTATTACTTGGCAGGTCAGCTGTCGGCATACCTCGGAGCCAACAATCCTACTGCCTTCGCTCGTGGCGAGGAGTTGCTGACCAAGGCCCTCGAGAATGGCTATGCAGACGAGAATGGCGACATCTTCTACTACCTCTTCCACTGCTGCTACGGCCAGAAGGCAACCGACAAGTCGAAGCTGGAGAAGTCTAAGGAGGTACTCCTGCAGGGTATCGATAAGTTCCCCAAGAACGAGAAGATTCTCAACAGCCTTATGCAGCTCTACACCGTAGAGGAGGGTATGGGTAACCCGCAGGATCTGGTAGCCCTCATCGAGAAGGCTCTGGAGAACGACCCGAAGAATGCAGACCTCTGGTTCGGTCGTGGCCGTGTATACTACAAACTCGACAACTATGATGAGTGTATCAACTCGTTCCACAAGGTTGTAGAGATTAAGCCCGATGATTTCGATGGCAACTACTACCTGGCCGTATTCTATATGGCAAAGGGTAACGAGCTCTACAAGCAGGCAGCAAAGGTTGACTACAAGAGCCAGAAGGAGTTGGATGCAGCTATTCAGGTTGCATACGAGCCCTACCGTCAGGCAGTGCCCTGGTTCGAGAAGGCTTTCGAGCTCAACCCCAACCACCTCGATACCGTAGACTGCCTCAAGTCTATCTGCTTCCGTCTGCGTGACGAGGATGGCTATATGGATAAGTACAACAAGTACAACCCCATCTTCAAGAAGCTGAAGGGCCTCGAGTAATCGAGAGTGCCAAGCCCCAAAAAAGAGTGCCGAATGTCGGCACTCTTTTTTTGTGAGGTTTGTACCATTATCTAATTGGCATAGGGAGTACAGGAGATATAGGGGGGGGTAAGGAGATGTAAGAAAATGCGGGCAATGTATAAAGTAGAATAAAAAGAGAGGGCTTGAAGTGTCTCACGACAATCAAGCCCGGATTAGGTTAGTTAGGTTAATGAGAAATGGGAGAACCCCATATTTGTACCACAAAAGTAAGTGATTTTTATTAAAAAACAAACTTTTCTTAGAATTTTTTATCAAAAACCCACCTTTTTGTTAAAAATTATAATGAAAATTTTTAATAATGCTTTCGGTTTAATAAAAATTTAAGAATCTGTTTTTAGTGGTTTACGGCCATCAGAGGCTGTTCTGCGTGGGTCAATTCGGGCTCCGGGGATGTTTGGTGGACACCGATTGTGTTATGAGGGTCGAGGGAATTGTCATTACCCTGTCGCACGGCCTCGAGATGACGATTGCGGTATGCCGATGGCGTTATCGAATACTCTTTCTTGAACAGTTTTATAAAGTGTGAGGTATTGGGGAAGGCGCACTCGTGGCCGATTTCCGACACCGATTTGGTGGTGGATATAAGCAGCAGACGCGAATGCATCAGTCTTTGGCGGATATACCACTTGTGGGGTGGCATCTCGAAATGACGCTTAAACTCCTTTTTGAATGAGGTGAGCGAGCGGTTGCATATCTCCGAGAGTTGTTCGATGGATACATCCTTGAACATATGGTTATAGACGATCTGTTCGAAATTACCGCTGGCAACATCCATATTACGCAGCAGCTTACTCTTAAGACAGCAATCACCGTGCGAGATAAGCAGATAGAGCAACTCTGTGAGCTTGATATTTTCAGCCGTCTCATCGTGGCGGAAGAGCTCTTCGCGCAGATAGCTATTGGTATTGACGAAGAAGCTCTTGGCAGCATTCCACGCAGGCATCGACACGTGATTGCGGGATCGACACCAGTCGCAGGTATGGTTGTTTGTGAAGCGCACGCCGTAAGTTATGCTCAGGTGGGAGAGAATATGTTGAAGACTTGCCGGAGTGTAGTAGAAGATTATCTCCTCGAAGGGTGCCTCCTCTTCGCCGACATTCTCGATATGGTGGTGTCCGATACCCATATAGAATATATCGCCGCGACCCACGGAGTATCTCTTATCGCCATAGTAGATATTCTTTGTTCCGTGCAGAATGTAGCCTATGGCATACCTCGACAGGGCTATCGAGCCGATGTTTGAAGAAGACGAATCCACAAATTTCACAATTTGAGGTTGTGTCTGTTGGTTGGAATGGATGGTTGACATAATATAATCTTTATAAGTTATCTGCACTATTGGACAGACAAAAATATAAATTTATATTAAATAATACAATAATTTATTGTAGTTTCAACAAAATTATTCCTTTTGTAGTGTAATTGCACCCTTTTGGACTATCTCTCAGGCAATAAAAAAGTGGATGATCATCAGCAAGATAAGAACGGTGACTATCAGATTGCTGACACCATCGCGCAGACGCAACAGAGCCACAGGCATCAGCACGGCCATCGGCAGAGCCACCAACATCATCAGACCGGTCGTGGCTGATGGGAGCATAAAGGACGTACAGGCAACAATAAAGACGATGATATTAAACACAAGGATTGTACGCGGACGCATAGCCACCGAGCGAGTATCTCCGACAAAGGCAGCAATGCCACAAACAACCAGAAACAGCAACAAACCCATCATCGTCAAAGCCACCACCGACTCCGAGCCCCACGGAGTGTAACCATTCGGAGATAGAGTAGCCTCAAAGAGTCCGACAGCCGGGGCTGCAAAGTCTGCACCACAGAGCCAGCTGACATAGCAGATTGTAGCAATGGGGAGGATTAAACCCACAAGCATCACCACAATCTCGCGCATCGAGAGTCCGAACATAACAATCGCAATGGGTATCAATACCACGAACGGCAACGTAGGGGCATAGAATAGTGGCGCAAGAGCGGCACACAGTCCCGCATAAAAGGCACAGTTAAGGTCTGTGCCGCGCACATATCCGCCATAGAGGTAGCGCAACATCTGCCCTGCAAAGTATGCCGACAAGGCTACCGCCAGCGAATCCGAGGCGATGAATATACCACAAGCAACAACTGCGTAGAGCGGTATCGAGATGGTTGTTCGCACGTGATAGAGGCCGAGGGCCGATGTTATTCGACCGAGCGAGGTGGCGACCGCCGCAACCATCAGGGCCGAGAATACAACCCCCCAGGCGGGGTATTTCGACTGAAAGGCATCCACCCACACCCCGGGCAGGGCCGCGCCACCGGCGATAAGTTCATCCCCATACGGAGCTATGGCGAAGCGTGTGAACGCCGCCGCCACGAGCAGAAGCATCAACAGAATGGATGCTGCGGGTGTCTGTCTGGTAAGAGATAGTTGCATAACGCAAATATACGAATTTTTAAGATTTGCGATCAGCCGATTTCACATTTTACCGCCAAGAGCCGAAATTTTTCACAAAAAAAGATTTATCTTTACACTATGTTAGAGAATTTTTACCAAACCGAGCTTTTGGAAGCCGGCTGTGACGAGGCCGGCCGAGGCTGTCTGGCAGGCAGCGTCTTTGCTGCGGCGGTTATTCTGCCGCCCGACTTTCACCACCCTCTACTCAACGACTCGAAGCAGATGACCGAGCGCAACCGTAACATCCTGCGCGAAATCATCGAGCGTGAGGCCGTGGCGTGGGCGGTGCAGGAGATTATTGCAGAGCGCATAGATGAGATAAATATCCTCAACGCCTCATTTGAGGGGATGTCGTTGGCCGTGGCACAACTCAACCCACAACCCCAATTTCTGGCCATTGACGGCAACCGCTTCCGCACAACGCTGGAAATTCCCTACACCTGTGTAGTGAAGGGCGATGGCAAATATGCCGATATTGCGGCCGCATCGGTGCTGGCTAAGACCCACCGTGACGAGTATATGATGCGCCTGGCCGAAGAGTATCCGATGTATGGCTGGGCAAAGAATAAGGGCTACCCGACCAAGGAGCACCGCCTCGCAGTGCGCGAGTACGGACTCTCGCCCTACCACCGAGTCACCTTCAACCACGAAATAGGTCAGTTGGAGTTGTTCTAACCACCACACACCCAACGGTCAAACCCCGCCTCAAACAGAGGTATAACAGAGCTCTAATAGAACAGACCCTTGGGGGAGAAGATAAGAAGTCCGAAGTTGAACGAGAGGTACATATTGCGCCAACTCTGAAGGTCGTACTTCGTGAATGCAAGACTCACCGGGCCGAGCGGCGTATGGTATACCACCGACAGATCGGCAATATAGTGCCATTGCGAGGCTGTGTGGGTTTTATCGCGGAACATAGTGTAGAAACCGGCTCGAATCATCAGATTGTCAATAATCTTGAAGGTCGGCATAACGCCCACCGCTGCATATCTCGCCGCGCGGAAATCGGGCATATATATCATATTTGCATGTGGCACTGGTGCATAGAGTGGAGAGGACATAATCGTTGTCGGCACACTCTCAAACTCGGGGTGGTTGGTGTATACCCCATCCAGGCGATATCCGAGTGCAAACCACTTCGTGGAGGGCATCTCGAAGTACTGCTCCCAGCGCAACTTGGCACCCAACCACTGCTTGCGCAACATTCGAGACCTCGGGGCGTAGGGCTCCATCAGGTGTTGATACTTATCCTGACCATAGATATAGATTCCCGATAGGGTAAGATTGGTACCCTTGGTCGGGAAGATACGATGGTCGAGGGTGTTGCGTTTCAACTCGAGCTTGGTGCCAACAAAGGTAAAGCGGGTGTAATCATCCCAATTGACCATTCGATAGAGGCTCTCGCCACCATTGAGCACCAGTTGCAGCACACTCTTGCGCGTAAGGGCAAAGCCCGCAGAGACTGAGCCATACTGCTCCTTGGTCTTAATACGTTCGGTATTATCCACACCGGCAAGGTGTCCGAAATTGCCGTAGAGGGTGTTCATCACACCGAAATTGTACGAATAATCAAAAAATATAGGAATCTTCTGATAGAGGGTCGTGCGGCCACCGATACGGCCCATATTACATATTGCACCCAGGTAGAGGTCGATAAATGCCGACTGTGAAACGCGGCCAATGGTCTCGTATCGCGCACTTATCAACGCCTGGTTAAAGGCTGTCGAGGAGATGTTGCCACCAAAGGAGAATCGCAACAGAGGTCGTGCCCTAAGATTCATACCTATCGAGAACTTGCGGCTATCCACATCGTAAGAGAGCATCGGGTAGTCGCACTCGAACTTATCATCCACAAGCAGCTCGTTCAGGCGGTCGCTAAACACCTCGTGCGAGAGCTCGTTCACCTTGCCATCACCATCCTTGAGTTGCATAACGTGCTCCACATATATCTGCTGAGCCTTGGTGATGCTATCTGCCGAGTAGCCCTCATAGAGCATCTCGGGCATACGCACACGGAACGCCTCGCGGCGCGCAGCAACCTCCTCGACCGAGCGGCGGGAGGTGATGCGCTGCAAAATTTCGGGCATCTGCTCCAAGGCATCCTTATAGCCCTGCTCGACAACCTCAAGACCGCGATGGAACTCAAGCATACCGACATCCACTGCACGATCCAGCATTATGCCACGCTCCTCGGGTAGCGAATAGTCGGTCTTGGCCGTCATCAACATCAGAGCCTGCGAGGCCACATTGCTATTGATATCGACAGGTGCTGTGCCGGCCGTACACTTCGAGCCAATGAAGATATCGGGAGCAAAATCCTTCTCGAGCGTTCGCCACGGGAAGTTATCCATAAGTCCGCCATCATAGAGTAACATCGAGTCGAGCTTCACGGGCTTGAAGACCATCGGGATCGACATCGAGGAGCGTATGGCCACACCCAGATCGCCACTATCGAAGACCTTTGGCATGCGGGAGTTCATATCGGCCGCAACGCAGCGGAACGGCACCATCAGTCTATTGAAATCGCCACCGCAGGCTACCGTGGCGGGTTGGAACAGCCCCACAATAGCCATATCTATCTGCGAGGAGGAGATGATGTGGCTGGGCATCTCCACAACACTCTTACCGCTCTGCTTACCCTTAACATTAACCCTCACCGAGATCATCGAGGGTTGCTCGTTCATCTCGCGAAAGTAGTGGCGGTACTTGCGGTCGATTTTACCCGAAACCCACTTCTCAACCTCTCCCGAGGTGACTATCTCGCGCATCTGCTCGGGCGAGTAGCCTGCTGCATAGAGACCCGCGATGATAGCTCCCATAGAGGTTCCGGCTATGTAGTCTATCGGCACCTGATTCTCCTCGAGGGCCTGCAACACGCCGATATGGTAGAGCCCCTTGGCTCCGCCTCCGCTCAACACCACGCCCACCCTCTGCGCCACGGCCGAGGTGCAGAGCATAAGGGTTATCACAAGAAAAGCGAGCGTTTTTCGAAACATATACCAATTTTTTTATAACTTTGTGCGTTATTGGGTAGCTTTACCCGATAACAATGCAAAGATAAGCACGAATTGGTCTATCGGTGCAACTTTTGACCGAAACAAAACACTTTCTGCTTAATAAAATTATGAAATTTGAGTAAAACCACAAAATATGAACAACAAAATTAACGACCTATTGCGCCGTGTCGAGGAGTTCGCTCCCAAGTCGGCGTCCGAAGTTGAGGAGTTCCGCATCAAAATTCTCAGCAAAAAGGGTGAGATGAATGCCCTGCTCGAGGAGTTCAAGAGCGTTGCTCCCGAGCTCAAGCGTGAGTTCGGACAGAAAATCAACCAACTCAAAAACCGCGCTCTGGAGCGCGTGAACACACTCAAGGAGGAGTTTGCCGCTGCGGCAACCCCCGCCTCTGCCATTGGCGATATGACCCGCCCGGGCAGTGGAGAGGAGCTCGGCTCGCGCCACCCCATCTCGCTGGTGAAGAACGAGATTTGCGACATCTTCTCGCGTCTAGGATACACCATCGCCGATGGCCCCGAGATCGAGGATGACTGGCACGTATTCTCGGCCCTGAACTTCCCGCCCGAACACCCCGCACGCGATATGCAGGATACGTTCTTCATCGAGAAGAACCCCGATGTGCTGTTGCGCACCCACACCTCTTCAATCCAGGTGCGAACAATGGAGCATCAGAAGCCGCCCATCCGCGTAGTATGCCCGGGTCGCGTGTTCCGCAATGAGGCCATCTCCTACCGAGCTCACTGTATCTTCCACCAGATCGAAGGTCTTTACATTGACGAGGGGGTTTCGTTTGCCGATATGAAGCAGTCGATTCTCTACTTCGCCAAGGAGCTCTTCGGCGAGAGCGCAACAATCCGTATGCGACCCTCGTACTTCCCCTTCACCGAGCCTTCGGCCGAGGTGGATGTTTCGTGTAACCTCTGCGGTGGCAAGGGTTGTCCCGTATGTAAGGGCACCGGCTGGCTGGAGATTATGGGATGCGGAATGGTCGATCCAAACGTGCTCGAGGCTAGCGGCATAGACTCGAAAAAGTACTCGGGCTTCGCATTTGGTATGGGAGTTGAGCGTATCGCAATGCTCAAATTCGGTGTGAAGGATCTGCGCCTCTACTTCGAGAACGATGTGCGCTTCCTCCACCAATTCGACAGTGTATTGTAAGAGGCTGACCAAAAAATAGATATGCAAAAAGTCGTTGCTATACTGCTACTGTGCCTGTTTTTCTCGTGCGGATTCGTCAAGGCCCCGCAGCAGTCAGCTACGACCATTGATACTCAGGAACTTTCACACCCTCTGTTCCTCTACACCGAGGGTATCAAGCGAAACATCATAGACCACGACACTCTACAAGCCCGCAGGCTCTTTCTGCGGGCTATAGAGTGCGACTCTAACTACGCGCCGGCTCACTATGAGTTGGCGGGCATCCTGCTCTATGAGGAGCCCGACAAGGCCATCGAACACTCTCGCCGCGCCGTAAGCCTTGACTCGACAAATCGGTGGTACAAGCAGCTCTATGGCCAAGCCCTATTGGTCGGGGAGCATTATGAGGAGGCACTGCCCCTTTTTGAACATCTGGTGCAGACCGAGCGCAACCCCGATTTCTACCGTCTGCTGGCACTGCTTTACGATCGCGACAGACGCCCCTTTTCGGCCATAGCCATTCTCGACTCGGCAGAGCGACAGTTCGGCATCAACCCCTATTTAGGCGAGATGAAACGCCGTCTATTACTCTCGACCCATCAGTTTGACCGCGCACTCGAGGAGGCTCAAAAGGTGGTGGAGGCTATCCCTTACGAGCCGGAAAACCACATCGCGCTGGGTGAGGTTTATGCCCTGATGCAACGCGACTCATTAGCCGAAACCTCATTCCGCAAGGCTGTGGAGATCAACCCCGAGAGCGTAATTGCGTGGGCGGCCCTGGGCGAACACTACAACCGCCGTGGTGATACGAGAGCCTATCTCAACACTGCGTACAAGATCTTCACACTCAATGGGGTACCCATCAGCGAGAAACTCGGAATGTTGCGTCAGATGACCGCCAACCGCCGATTCTACCGCGAAAACTACCCTCAAATAGACATCCTGGCCACAACACTCCACAACGCCTATCCCGACCACCGAGAGGTTACGGAGATGTTTGCCAACCACCTGATAAGTTCGGGAAAGATCGAAGATGCTCTCACACTCTTCAAGAGGCAGACCACACAGATCGGAGCCGACAGAGATTCGTTCACGGCCGTAATGGAGATTGAGAGCTATCTCGGCCACGCCGACTCGGTAAGCCTCTATCTGAACAAGGCTCTCGAGCGATTCCCCAACGATGCGGAGCTATATGTTCGCCGTGGACACCTCCATCTGATAAACAAGAATCTCGATGCTGCACTCGATGGGTATCGCGATGCCCTCAAACACGCCGGCAACGACACCCTGCGTAGCACGATTTGGGGTTATATCGGCGATATACACCACCAAAAGGCGGTGAATGGCAAGGAGATTATCACCGAAGGGGCCTTTGGCACCCGCTCCACAGACCGCAACGAGCGCAAGCATATGGAGCGTTGCTACGATTGTTACGACAAGGCTCTCGCCCTCTATCCCGAAAATTCGGGTGTATTGAACAACTACGCCTACTTCCTCTCGCTCGAGGAGCGTGACCTGGAGCAGGCTCTGAAGATGGCAGAGCAGGCAACAACGCTGACCGCCAATAACCCCACATACCTCGATACTCGGGCATGGGTACTCCACAAACTCGGCCGCAACGATGAGGCCAAGCGTCTGATGCGCCAGGCCATATCGCTCGATGCGACCAATAGTGCCGACCTTCAGATTCACTATGGCGACATCCTGGCGGCTTTAGGCGAAAAATTTATGGCCGAGGTATATTGGCGTAAGGCTCTCGACAACGGCTATGACAAGGCCTCGATTGAGCAACGTCTTGCCCGACTCAAACAACAGCAATAACCCCACCGAGAATGATTTTGAAAGACCGCATAACCCGAACGATAATCCTGTTGATGGCAGCGATGATAGTCGCCCTGCCCACATCGGCACAAAACAGTAAAAAGATTGCCGAGCAGCAGCGTGTGATTGCCTCTCTCGAGAAGCGCATCGCCGAGGATGAACGCAAAATCAAGAATCTCAAGAGTTCGAAGAGCAACACTCAAAAGAAGGTGACTCTCCTCACCCGCCAAATCGAGAACCGAAACCAGCTGCTCAACGCCAATCGCAAGCAGATAAACCTGCTCAATCGCGACATCAACCGCACCGACAGCACCGCCCGCTCACTCTCGGCTCAACTCGAGCGCACCAAGGCGCAGTATGCCGAGCTTGTGCGCGAAACCTATCGCAACTATCGCCACAATAACTACCTATCGTACATATTCTCCTCTGAATCATTCGTAGATGTTGTGCGCCGCATAACCATACTGCGTGATGTGGCCCTTGTGCGTAGCGCAAAGATTAAGGAGATCGACAGTCTGAAGGGAGAGGTTGCCCGTCACCGCGACACCCTTGCACGCCGCAAGGCCGACCTGGACGCCACACGCCGCAATCTAAACTCCCAGAAGCAGAAGCTCCAAAAGGATGCCAATGCGGCTCGATCAACGGTCAAGAGCCTTACGAAACAAGAGCAACAAACCCTGCGCAATAAAATTGCAAAGGAGGAGAAATTAGAGTTGGCAATAAACGAGTTGCGCCGACTGACCAAAGGCAACAAGGAGGGTGCCTCATTCTCGAAACTCACCTCCAATCTGAACCTCCCTGTGGTGGGGGGTACCGTGCGCAAATACAAACGCAATATGGCTGAAATCGTGGGTCGTAAAGATGCCGGTGTAATAACCATCTATGCCGGCAAAGTCATCGACATCAAGCGTAACCGCATAACCAATAAATATGATGTCTATGTGGCTCACGGAGAGTACATATCGACCTATGCCAACCTCTCGGAGGTGTGTGTCGAAAAGGATGCCAAGGTGACCAAAAATCAACGTATAGGCACCATCGGCTCATCGGTAAATCTGACCACGATGGATATGGAGTATAAGATGGTCTTCGGCATCTACTCGCCCAACCCGAACGAGGTGATGCAGGCTTCACAATATTTTAGAAAAAAGTAACAACAATGGCTGTAAAATACTACACCGAGGATTGCAACTATCGACTTGAGGCTCGCCGTGCGGTGCGCCAATGGCTCCACGCCGTAGCACAAGAGGAG
>JBGUTM010000131.1:0-8145 GCA_045133075.1 Alistipes sp.
CACGCGAGATACCGGTACGCGCAGAGGTAGATGTATTGGTTGTGGGCGGAGGCCCCGCCGGAATTATGGCAGCACAAGCCGCTGCGGAGGATGGCCTGAAGGTTATGCTGGTCGAAAGCCGAGGCTACCTGGGCGGCAACCTCACCATCGGACTACCCATCTTGAGCTATCTGGGACGCAAGGGTAACCAGATAATCAAGGGCTTGCCTCAGAAGTTTGTCGAGCGTATGCAGGCTCGTGGCGCAGCCAGCGACCACCGTCCCTGCCAGCTCCACGTCAGCCTCACCATCATCGACCCCGAGGAGGCCAAACGTGTAGCATTCGAGATTATGGAGGAGTGCGGTGTTGAGGTATTACTCTACGCCTTTACGGTCGATGCCATCCGCGAGGGTGACACCGTGAAGGGTGTCATCATCGAGTCCAAGGCGGGTCGCGAGGCTATTCTCGCTAAATGTGTTGTAGATTGCACGGGCGATGGCGATGTGGCCTACCGAGCCGGGGTCGAGTGCCACAAGGGCGATGCCGAGGGTGGTATGCAACCGCCAACCTTGATGTTCAGAATGAAGGGAGTCAATATCCAGCGTCTGCGCGATGTAATCACCGGAGACCCCGATGAGTTCGATATGGACATTATGCCTCACGAACACTTCCGCGAGGGCAAGTTTATCACCGTGGGTCTTCGCAACCGCATACGCAAGGCACAGCAGGCCGGCATCGAGATTCCCGTAGCCCGCACAATACTTATTACGGGTATGGCCGATGACGAGATATGGGTAAATATGTCGCGTGTGAACGGAGTGGACTCGACCAAACCCGAGAGCTACACCTATGGTGAGATGACCGCCCGTAAGCAGATTTACGAGATTCAACGCTACCTCAAGGAGTTTGTGCCCGGATTCGAAGAGGCCTATATGGCACAGGCCGCAGGTTTTATGGGCATACGCGAGAGCCGTGTGATTGTGGGCAAATATATACTTACGGATGAGGATATCGTTGCCTGCCGCCGCTTTAAGGATACTATCGCCGTGGCAAGCTATCCCGTGGACATCCACCACGCTAAGGGTGGCGACTGCACTCTCTACTACTGTGATGACTGCTATGACATCCCCTATCGTTGTCTTCTGCCCGCAGAGGTTGAGGGTCTGCTGGTTGCGGGCCGCTGCTCGTCAATGAGCCATGAGGCTATGGCATCGACTCGCGTAATGTCTACCTGTATGGCCTTGGGCGAGGCTGCAGGTCGCGCGGCACGACACGCTGTCAAGGCCGGCATTCACCCCTCGCAGATTGATGTCGAGGCGTTACGCGCCGAGTTGCGCGAAACCGGAGCCTACCTCGGATAGGAGCCTACACGCCCCCCCCCTCAAAAAAAACGAGGCCACCCGTTTGGGGTGGCCTCGCACGTTTTATGAAGCAACTTCTTATTACTTGTTGTAAGCCTTCATAACCGAGATGAGGTCGAGAACCTTGTTCGAGTAACCCCACTCGTTGTCATACCACGATACAACCTTAACGAAGGTGTCGGTAAGAGCGATACCAGCCTTTGCATCGAAGATCGAAGTGCGAGCATCGCCGAGGAAGTCAGACGATACAACATCCTCATCGGTGTAACCGAGAACGCCTGCCAACTCACCCTCCGAAGCAGCCTTCATTGCAGCGCAGATATCTGCGTAAGTTGCGGGCTTAGCCAAGTTTACGGTGAGGTCAACAACCGATACGTCCAGAGTAGGAACGCGGAATGCCATACCGGTAAGCTTACCGTTGAGCTCGGGAAGAACTACACCTACAGCCTTTGCAGCACCGGTCGAAGAGGGGATGATGTTGCCAGCAGCAGCACGGCCACCACGCCAATCCTTCAACGAAGGACCATCAACAGTCTTCTGAGTAGCGGTAGTAGCGTGAACGGTGGTCATAAGACCGTCAGCGATACCCCAGTTGTCGTTAAGAACCTTAGCGATGGGAGCCAAGCAGTTGGTGGTGCAAGATGCGTTCGAAACGATCTGCTGACCAGCGTAAGTGTTGGTGTTTACACCGCAAACGAACATAGGAGTCTTATCCTTTGCAGGAGCCGACATAACTACATACTTCGCACCAGCCTTGATGTGAGCCTCAGCCTTCTCAGCGGTGAGGAACAGACCAGTCGACTCAACTACGTACTCTGCCTCAACCTCGTTCCACTTCAGATCCTCGGGGTTGCGCTCTGCAGTTACGCGGATAGCCTTACCGTTAACGATGAGGAGGTTCTTCTCCGAATCGAAATCGATAGTGCCATCGAACTGACCGTGCATAGTGTCATACTTAAGCATATAAGCCAAGTACTCTACCGGGCAGAGGTCGTTGATACCTACTACATCATACTTCTCGGTCTGAGTGCAAGCTGCACGGAAAACCATACGTCCGATACGACCGAAACCGTTGATACCAATCTTAATAGTTGCCATAATTTTTTAATGTTTTATTGTTAGTGAAAAAATCCTCTGTTATTTCAATCACGCAAAAGTACATACTTTGTATAAAGTACGCAAGTAAAAGCCAAAGTTTTTTACTTTTTTAGCCTTTTTTGGAACTTTTACACCTCCAAATGCCGTAAGCCACGCCTCGAAACCCTACTTTACGATCTGAGACTTGGCCCTTTTGGCCATCGCCGAGGCGAAGACAAAGTCATTCAACTCGCGGTTATCCGCAAGCAGAATATCATCCTTAGACCCCTCCCACCACTTGCGGCCTTCGTGGATATAAACAATCTTCTCGCCAATCTCCATCACCGAGTTCATATCGTGGGTGTTTATTATAGTGGTGATGTCGTACTCGCGGGTAATATCCTGAATCAGGTTGTCGATAACCACCGAGGTCTGTGGGTCAAGGCCCGAGTTGGGCTCATCGCAGAAGAGATAGCGCGGGTTGAGCACAATGGCGCGGGCTATGGCCACACGCTTAATCATACCTCCACTCAGCTCCGAAGGGTAGAGGTGATCGGCACCCTCCAATCGCACACGGCGCAGGCAGAAATCGACCCTCTCACGCTTCTCCTCCTCGCTCTGGTCGGTGAAGAGGTCGAGCGGCAACTTCACATTCTCGACAACAGTCGAGGAGTCGAGCAGAGCTCCACCCTGGAATATCATACCTATATCCTTGCGGATAGCCTTTCGCTCGACAAAACCGAGGTCGGTATAGCAGACGTCATCGTAGAAGATACGTCCCGTATCGGGGGCGTGCAATCCCACAAGGGTCTTGAGCAACACGGTCTTACCCGAGCCGCTACGACCGATAATCAGATTGGTCTTACCCGTCTCAAACTCTACCGAGATATCGTCCAGAACCGTGCGGCCCTCGAACGATTTAGATATGTGTTCACCCTTAATCACGTCAGCAGCAATTGAGTTAATATGAGGTTGAATAACATAATGACAATCGAGCTAGCCACCACGGCACGGGTCGAGGCCTTACCCACCTCGAGCGAATTACCCTTCGCATAGTAGCCACAGAAGGCCGACACCGAGGTTATGATAAAGGCGAAAACTGCCATCTTGATAAGCGAGTAGACTATCGAATAGGTTCTAAAACAATAGAACAGACCCTCGATATACTGTGCCGGAATCATAATATCGGTAGCTGCGGCGATGATGTAGCCGCCGATGGTGCCGATGATTATGCTCAGCAGCGTCAGCAGAGGGAAGAAGAGTACGGTGGCCACAATCTTGGGCAGGATAAGGTACGAAGCCGAGTTCACACCCATAATCTCGAGGGCGTCAATCTGCTCGGTGATACGCATCGTACCTATCTCGGAGGCGATATTGGATCCCACCTTTCCGGCAAGAATCAGAGCCACAACCGTAGACGAGAACTCGAGAATCATCGTCTCTCGCGTAGCGTAACCGATAAGATACTTGGGGATAAAGGGTGACTCGAGGTTTATGGCCATCTGTAGTGTGATTACCGCACCGATAAATACCGAGATGATGGCAGTCAGGCCTATCGAGTTGAAACCCAGAGACTCCATCTCATACATTATGCGCCGGCCATAGATGCCCGGCTTCTCGGGAATCGAGAAGACCTTGCCCATCAATTGGCAATAGCGGCCTATCTGTTCAAAAATACTAAACACGTTATCTATTTATCGTTGGTTTTCTCCTCCTTAAAATCGACATACTCGCCCACATCGTCACTAATCTTCTTCTCGGGCATAGCCGCTGTGGCGTGAACACTCACATCTCCCTCATTGTTCGCGCGGCGGCGATGGGCGTTATGGTTATATTGTTGATGCCCTGCGCTCTCGCCCTGACGGCGAAACTGCTCATGCATCTGTCGTTGCACGCGCTGCACGCGCCAGGCCAAGATGGCAAAGGCCAACACGCCCAGCAAGAGTAGACCCAAAATGGCATAGAGCATATATCCGAGCAGTGACGGAGCCAAAATGACAATCGCCAGAATCACGAAAACAAAGAGAGGTATACTCTTGAAGCCCTCCACGAAGCTATTCCATAATTTTGATAAAAATCCCATCCTCTAAAATCGTTATATTTTACAGGTTTTCGCGCAAATCTTCTGCAAAGGTAAAAAAAAAGTGGCAGGTTTCATTATTATTTACTAATTTTGAGCCAAAATCATAATACTATGCTTACACAATTAACTGCAATTTCACCGGTCGATGGTCGCTACCGCCGTGTAGCCGAGCCGTTGGCAGAATACTTCTCGGAGTACGCTCTGATACGTTATCGTGTACGTGTCGAGGTTGAATACTTTATCGCTCTGTGCGAGCTCCCGTTGGCCGAACTTCAGGGTGTAGATTCATCCCTTTTCGACACTTTGCGCGACATTTATCGCAACTTCACCGCCGAGGATGCCGAGCGCGTAAAGGAGATCGAGAAGACCACCAACCACGATGTTAAGGCCGTAGAGTATCTGCTCAAGGAGAAGCTCGAGGCCCTCGGGCTGGGTGCCTACCTGGAGTTTATCCACTTCGGACTCACCTCGCAGGATATCAACAACACTTCGCAGCCGCTGATGCTCAAAGAGGCGATGACCGATGTATACATCCCCGCCCTCGAGGAGTTGCTCGAGACACTCTCAAATTTGGCCGAGGAGTGGCAGGGCATCCCGATGCTGGCCCACACACACGGCCAGCCCGCCTCGCCGACAACCCTCGGCAAGGAGATTTTGGTATTCATCGAGCGTCTGGATGAGCAGTTCGAGCAGCTGCTCGACATCGCCATCTCGGCAAAGTTCGGCGGCGCAACGGGTAACTTCAATGCCCACCACGTTGCATACCCCTCGATTGATTGGGCAGACTTCGCCAACAAGTTCGTGGGCGAACGTCTCGGCCTGTCGCGCTCGCAGTATACCACTCAGATTGACCACTATGATAACCTCGCAGCTATATTTGATGCCCTGAAGCGCATCAACACCATCCTCATCGACCTCTCACGCGATATGTGGACGTATATCTCGATGGAGTACTTCAAGCAGCACATCAAGGCAGGTGAGGTTGGCTCGAGTGCAATGCCCCACAAGGTAAACCCCATCGACTTTGAGAATGCCGAGGGTAACTTTGGTATGGCAAATGCTATCTTCGAGCACCTGTCGGCCAAGCTCCCCGTATCGCGTCTGCAGCGTGACCTGACCGACTCGACCGTGATGCGTAATATGGGTGTCCCCGTGGCACACACGCTCATCTCGTTCAAGTCGCTGATGAAGGGTCTGGGCAAGTTGTTGCTCAACCGCGCTGCCCTCGAGCGCGACCTCGAGCGTAACTGGGCCGTAGTTGCTGAGGGTATCCAGACAATACTCCGCCGCGAGGGCTACCCCAAGCCCTATGAGGCTCTCAAGGCTCTGACCCGCACAAATGAGGCTATCACCGAGGAGTCGATTCGCAACTTCATCGCCACCCTCGATGTGTCACCCGAAGTGAAGGCCGAGCTGGCCAATCTGACACCCCACACCTACACCGGCATATTCGGTTAGACGGAAAAATATAACGATTAGTCGGAATAATAGCAAAACGGATACGATCCTTTGGGTTGTATCCGTTTTGGCATTAGATTTGTCCTTTGGATAATCAACTGCATCGATCAACTGCACGATGCAGTGAGGTTTCTTCATTTATTTAAGTTTGGGTTAGTAGTTTTAGGGGTTTCGACCCCGAAGGCAGCAGGCAATCGTGAGATTCCCTGCTGTTTTTTTATTCGGGGTCGAGTCCCCTAAAGCTATGACCTTCGGTGGCGGTGTGGCAGGCTATTCTTCGTTCGGCGGTTGTTTGCCGGCGCAAATCATCGTGCTTGTGTAACAATGTGTTTGAAAACATGCTTTCACACATTGTTCCACAACCTCGACAATCTTCGATTGCAACCGCCTCTCTCGGTCTGCTCAAACCTGCTGCGAACGTTAGTAGTTTTTATAAGGTGTTCTGCAATTTATGGATGATGGGGTTTCGTTTGGGGATATTTGGCGGATAAACTTCTAAACTCTCTAATTTCTCTAACTTCATTAAATTCCCTAAACTCACTTGCTCGATCTAAAAAAATCACTTAATTTTGTATATTTGTATAATAGAGGGTATGCCCTCGATGGACCATATTATGGATTTTTTAACTATTAACTATACCACCTTTATGAGAAAACTTTTATTTGTAGTAACTACTGCTATTCTTTTCTTTGCATCGTGTGCAAAAAATGGCGATATGCCGACTCCCAGAAATGCAAAAGGAGATTTTACCGTATCATTTGCAGAACCTAACACCTCGCTTG
The DNA here is from genome assembly GCA_045133075.1 of Alistipes sp. GTDB lineage: Bacteria > Bacteroidota > Bacteroidia > Bacteroidales > Rikenellaceae > Alistipes. The sequence goes on from JBGUTM010000131.1 coordinate 6,742, forward strand.
ACGGCAAGGCTGCCGCGTGGAACAAGAATGATTGTATTACAATCTTTTCGAAGAACTCGCAGAACTTTAAGTATCAAGTTAAGGAGCTTGCGGATGGTGGTAGCAGTGCTACATTCGGCTACGTAAGTTCTACGGGTAGCAGCTCTGCGGCTGTTCCTGCGAACTATGCTCTCTATCCGTATGATGCCGAAGCTACTATTTCGGGCAATACTATCACCACAACACTTGCTGCAAAGCAGACCTACAATAGCACTACGGGCTGTCGTGACTACACCCTTATGGTTGCCAAGTCTAAAAACAAGAATTTATCGATGACCAATGTCGGAGCATTTATGGAATTTAAGATTTCGAAAACAATCTCCGATGTTTGCACACTTAGAGGTATTAAGATCACATCGGCGGCAAACAAACTTGCAGGCAAGGTGACTGTCGACTGTGGCTCTGACACCTATACAGCGACCGTTGCCTCTGACGGTGCCAAGGAGATCACTCTTACCGGCATCAATACCAAGATTACCTCCGAAGCCCAGTCGTTCTATGTAGCCATTCCGGCCGGTAATTTCCCGAAGAATTCTATCACTATAACCTATGTGTTCGCGGAGGGCGAGAAGTCGGTTAAATTGTCGTCATTCAACTTGGAGCCGGGTAAAGTCAAGACCATTACTCACGAGATTAATAATACTCAGGATTACGGCAGACATTCACTCGCCATTCTTTTTGTCGGCAACTCGCTCACCCAGGATGGCATCGCCTACTTGCCGTATATGTTGAAGAACTACTATCCCGAAGTGGACTTCAATATTTATATGTGGTACATCGGTGGTAAGACTATGGGAGACCACTATTCTACCTTCACAAGTTCGGGTGTAGCAGACATATTCTCCGTAGCCGAGAATAACGAGACGTGGACCAACTACAGCAAGTCGAAGACTATGGCAAGCGTGCTGTCTACATACAAATTTGACATTGTATGTATGCAAGAGTATTTCAATTACAAGAGCTCTTATACAGATTGTAAAGATTGGAATAATTGCCGAAAATATATTTTGGACAACTACAAGGGTGGCAATGAGCTCAAGTTTATGAGTCTATTCCACGCACCGTTGAGAAAGGAGGGTTATGATGTTCACGAAGTGTACGAGAGAACAAAAGCCGGCAATGCTTTGATTCTTCAGACCACTGTTTCCGAAGATCTCATACCTTTCGGTATCGCTGTGTATAATGCCCTGAAGACAGACTTGAATAATCTTGGAGATTTGAAGCAATTAAGCCCTGATGGAACTCACACCCAGGAGGGACTGCCTTGTTTGTTGCAAACCTATGTGGCCTTGGAGTGGATATTTGATAGATTCGAGATGAATAAAACTGTCAAAGGACACCCGATGCGTATGACCCAAGAGATTT
>JBGUTM010000132.1:0-5777 GCA_045133075.1 Alistipes sp.
GGCCGTCTGCACAATAAGGTGGGACTGATGAATGAGCTCACCAAGATTCGCAACGTGATGGCGAAGGTCATCCCCGATGCGCCGCACGAGGTAATGCTCGTACTTGACGGTTCCACCGGCCAGAATGCCTTTGAGCAGGCAAAGCAGTTCACGCAGGCTACGGCCGTCACCTCGCTCGCCATCACCAAGTTGGATGGTACAGCCAAAGGAGGTGTGGTTATTGGTATCAGCGACCGATTCCATATTCCCGTTCGCTATATCGGTATCGGCGAGGGTATCGACCAATTGCGGCGTTTCGACCGTGTGGAGTTTGTAAATGCGCTTTTTGACACAGATACAAAAACCATCAGTTAATAACCCCACTAAATTTAAGAGTTATGAAACGATTTCACCTTTTTATTCTTATGACGACAATGTTCTTCGCAGGAGCTGGATTTACCTTTGCGCAAACCAACAACACCGCCTACTACACTGCCAAGGTGGAAAGCAAAGGTGATATCATAAAACTGCTTAAACGCTTCCAGGAAGAGCCAACAAACCTCACAACAAAAGAGGCCAGCAAACTCTATTACGGATATGCGACACTCCCCGAATTCAAGGGCGATGCTCACACCGCACAACACGAAGTTTCGAAGTTGATACGCGCAAAGAGATTCGAAGAGGCTTTTGATGCAGGCATCAATGGATTAAAAAGCTATCCCACATCTCTCAGACTTTTGTACGATATGGCGTACATCTGCCAGCAACTTGACAAACAAGCCGAGAAGGATATGTATCAATGGAAGTTTGTAAGTCTGTCGGCAGCCATATTCGGCAGTGGTAACGGATCTGAAGAGAACCCCTTTCACGTTGTGAGTATTTCGGATGAACATTGCTTTATCAATCATTTCGGGGCCAAAATTTTGGATATAAAGTCGATAAAGGCCGGAGAGAGAACCCTCAACAGAGTTGAAACCACCCCAATAAACAAATTATTTTATAAGGGCAACTCCATATGGTTTGATGTAACGACAGCTATCAAACAATTTGAAAAACTTTTTAATGAAAAAAATTAACATCATAACCCTCGGTTGCGCAAAAAACCGAGTAGATTCCGAACACGTTGCAGCCCAGTTGGCTGCATCGGATTGGGAGATTGTCTACGACAGCGACCGCACCGATGCCAAGACCGTGGTAATCAACACCTGCGGTTTTATCGGTGACGCCAAGCAGGAGAGTATCGAGACCATCCTGAATGCCGTAGCGGCAAAGGAGGCGGGCAAAATAGACCATCTCTTCGTTATGGGCTGCCTCTCGGAGCGTTATGCCGATGAACTGCGCGAGGAGATTCCCGAGGTGGACCAATACTTTGGAGTCAAGGACTTCGAGCAGGTCGTTGCTGCTCTAAGCGTTGAGCATTGCAAGAGCCTCGAGACCGAGCGCAAACTCTCCACTCCGAAACACTACGCCTACCTCAAGATTGCCGAGGGATGTAATTGGAAATGTGGCTACTGTGCCATTCCTCTTATTCGCGGCCCGCACGTTTCGGTACCAATGGAGGTACTCGAGGAGGAGGCTCGCAAATTGGCCGAGCAGGGAGTTAAAGAGCTGATTGTCATCGCACAAGACACCACTTACTACGGCATCGACCTCTACGGCAAACGCTGTCTGGCCGAACTGCTCGAGCGACTCTGCCGCATCGAAGGCATCGAGTGGATAAGGCTCCACTACGCCTACCCCACCGCCTTCCCCGAAGAGGTTATCGAGGTTATGGCTCGCGAACCGAAGATTTGCAAATATCTCGACATCCCCTTCCAACACATATCGGACAACCAGCTCTCACTGATGAAACGCCGCCACACCAAGGCTGAGGCCTATGCTCTTATCGAGCGTCTGCGCCACAAGATGCCCGATATGGCCCTGCGCACCACCCTGCTGGTCGGTTACCCCAACGAGACGGATGATGATTTCGAGGAACTGAAAGAGTTTGTGCGCACGGTGCGCTTCGACCGCCTCGGCGTATTCCCCTACTCGGAGGAGGAGGGTACCTACTCGGCCGAGAAGTTGAGCGACAACGTACCCGAAGAGGTCAAGGCTCGCCGTATGGAGGAGTTGATGATGCTCCAGAGCGAGATCTCGCTGCAACTCAACCAAAAGCGTGTCGGCTCGGTGGAGCGTGTTATTATCGACTCGCGTCAGGGTGACTACTATGTAGGTCGTTCGCAGTTCGACTCACCCGAGGTCGATGAAGAGATACTTATTCCTACTGACAAGAGACGTCTTATCCGCGGCAAGTTCTACAATGTCCGCATCACCGCCGCCGAGGATTACGACCTCTATGGAGAGGTGATATAGAGTATTCCGCAGGCTCCCAAAAATAGAATATACGGTTCCGAACGAGAAAAAAATCGGCGGAACCGTAATTTTTTCGGATTTTTTGACTATCTTTGGGTGTTGTATTCTTTTTACGCAAGAAAATGGCACAAAAAGAGGTTATCGAAAAGTTGGCATCGCAGGTGAAAACCCTCATCGAGGAGCATCGCCGCAAGTCGGAGTTGTGTGAACAACTCGCGGCCGAGTGCCGTGACCTCAAGGAGGAGAATCGTTCTCTGCAAGAGCGTGTCAAACAGCTCGACTCGGAGGTTGCAACACTGCAACTCGGCGAAGGCCTTGCGGGAGATGATCGCAACACTGCGAAGGCTCGTGCGCGTGTCAATCGCCTGATGCGGGAGGTGGACCGCTGCATAGCTATCGTGAAACAGCAAGAGTAAACGCAAAGAACAAACGCAGAGGCAAAATGAGCGAAGACAAGCAGAACATAACCCTGAAAATTGTCGGCAAAAGTTACTCGTTGGGCATAAACCCCTCCAAAGAGGAGGTATACCGTCTGGCCGAGCGTATGGTCAATGCCTACGCCGCAAAGTATGAGCAGGCCGGATACGAGAGTGTGCATTCGCTTGCGCTGGCCGCACTGCAACTCGCCATATCGAATGTGGCAATGCTACAAAGCCGCGAGGTCGGCAATGAGGATGCCAAAGCTCTGAAGGCCGTGTGTGACGAGATTGATGATTACTTGAGCAAGCTGATTTAGGACGAGAGGTCGAGCATAAACGAACAATAACTATAGACGCAACAGCGTTAAAACAATAAAGAAATGGTGGTGGCATATTGACAAATTGAATGTCAGCACCTGAAAACAGACAAAGACGAAGAGTTCTTTACATACACAAGAAATCTACCCGCATAGATTCCTTAAGCTTTGCGAAACTGAACACTTATTACATCGAGGCAACCTCGGCGTATCAAAATCAGGCCTTAACCTCCTTCGGGAGGTGTGTCTTCGGGCACCGTTGGACGATTGCGAACTCTCGAAGCCCTCATACTTGACTTATCAGCAGATTCGTCAAACAAGAAAAGGAATCGATGCGGTTTTTTATTTGGGGACATTTAATAAACAGATAAGAAACTTAAACAATATTTTGTAACGAAAATGGCACTATCAATTATTATCGGAATTGCCGTAATCGTTTCAGCCATAACAGGTCTGGCAACATACTTTGGCGTCAAGGCTCGTTCGAAGGCTATCCTTCGAAAGGCCGAAGCCGATGGCGAGATGATTAAAAAGGAGAAACTCCTGCAGGCAAAAGAGAAGTTTATACAGTTGAAGAGCGAACACGACCGTCAGGTCAACGAGCGCAACCAACGCACGGCACAGGCAGAGCAACGTGCCAAGCAGATTGAGAACAACCTGCAACATCAGCAGCGCGAACTGGAGAATAAGTGTCGCGAAAATGACCGTCTCAAGGAGCAGCTCGAGGCTCAACTCCAGATTGTAGAACACAAGAAGGAGGAGATCAACCAGAAGATGAAGGAGCAGAATGTACGTCTGGAGCAGATCTCGGGAATGAGCTCCGAGGAGGCAAAAAACATCCTCATTGAGAATATGAAGGCTGAGGCCAAGGCTGACGCTGCTACATATATCAACGAGACAATCGAGGAGGCCAAGCTCACCGCATCGAAGGAGGCAAAACGTATCATCGTAGCCTCGATTCAGCGTGTGGCTACCGAAACCGCTATCGAGAATGCCGTGACGGTATTCAATATCGACAGCGATGAGGTTAAGGGTCGCATCATCGGCCGCGAGGGTCGTAATATCCGCGCTCTGGAGGCCGCTACCGGCATCGAGATTATCGTGGATGACACCCCTGAGGCTATCATCCTGAGCGGTTTTGACCCTGTTCGCCGCGAGATTGCACGTCTGGCCCTCCACCAGCTCGTGACCGATGGACGTATCCACCCCGCCCGCATTGAGGAGGTCGTGGCCAAGGTTAAGAAGCAGATTGAAGAGGAGATTGTCGAGGTCGGCAAACGTACAACCATCGACCTGGGCATCCACGGCCTACACCCCGAGCTTATTCGCCTTATCGGTAAGATGAAATATCGCTCATCGTATGGCCAGAACCTGCTCCAGCACGCCCGCGAGACCGCAAACCTCGCAGGTATTATGGCTGCCGAGTTGGGACTGAACCCCAAGACCGCCCGCCGCGCAGGTCTGCTCCACGATATCGGCAAGGTGCCCGATGACGAGCCCGAATTGCCACACGCTATTATCGGTATGAAGCTCGCCGAGAAGGTCAAGGAGAAGGCCGATGTATGCAACGCCATCGGAGCTCACCACGATGAGACCGAGATGACCTCGCTCATCGCCCCAATCATTCAGGTCTGTGACGCAATCTCGGGTGCTCGCCCGGGTGCTCGCCGCGAGGTGGTAGAGTCCTACATCAAGCGTCTGAAGGAGATGGAGGGTATCGCCCTCTCATACCCGGGCGTGGTCAAGACCTACGCTATCCAGGCCGGCCGCGAACTGCGCGTGATTGTCGGTGCCGACAAACTCTCGGATGCCGAGTCAGAGAGCCTCTCGCACGATATCGCAAAGAAGATCCAGGACGAAATGACATACCCTGGACAGGTGAAGATTACCGTCATCCGCGAAACCCGTGCAGTCTCTTACGCAAAGTAATATCTCACAACAGAATACCCCAAGAGTGCCGATCCCTCGGCACTCTTTTTCTTTTGCCCGCTTTTGAAAAAGCCGAGCGTGTTTTTTCTTCGCACCTTTTCGAAAAAAGGTGCCCCAAAATGCTTTTTCTTTGTCGCTTTTAGAAAAAAGCTCCGCAAAACCTTTTAATCGAAACTCCGTTTCGAGGAACTTAATAATGTGTTTGGGGGTTGTGCTTATTTGTTTTCTTGCGAGGCTTTGGTTGTCTACGACAATGTTTCAAAATGAAATAAGCGACCTTTTGTAAGTAAACTCACACGGTCGCTCCTTCCATTTTGCACTATCCTTGCGGATACCTCAAACCCTCGAAAAAAAATATCAAGCGACCCGAAAAGGTCGCTTGTGAAGTGCCACAATCGGCCCAATCATCAAACTGCGCGAACGGCGGCAGCAGCCGAGAGCAGAGCGAACTGCGAGAATGTGCAGAAAACCGAAGGTTTGGAAGATTGGTTGAGAATAGATGCCAAACTTGTTTGAGCAGATATTTCTCAAACGATATTCCACTATTGCATAGCAACTCTGCACATTTTTCAAGTGGAGACAACTCTGCCAAGGCGCAACAAGCCGAACGAGTTCCTTTATCAAACGAAACAAGCGACCCGAAAAGGTCGCTTGTGAAGTGCGGATAAAGGGACTCGAACCCCCACGCCTCTCGGCATCAGATCCTAAGTCTGACGTGGCTACCAATTACACCATATCCGCATTTGGTGTGACAAAGGTATAAAAATTTCGGCAATTA
>JBGUTM010000133.1:0-2529 GCA_045133075.1 Alistipes sp.
CGAGACGCTCGGCCCCGTGGTTGCGACATTCGTAATCCTTGGAGCCATAGCCTGCGCCATAACCTCGGGAGATACAGCATTCCGCTCGGCCCGCCTGATCGTGGCCGATTTCCTGCATATCGAGCAGAAGAGCCTGCGCAAACGTATATACATATGTCTGCCACTCTTCGCCGTGGGTCTGTTTATCATCTTCGCTTTGCCGTTCCAGACCATCTGGAGCTACTTCGCGTGGTGCAACCAGACGCTGGCCGCAATAACACTATGGGCGATTGTCGTATACCTGGCCAAAAATCGTAAACCCTTAATTATAGGATTATTACCCGCGATGCTAATGACCTACGTATGTTCGAGTTACATATTTGTCTCACCGCTAATGTTGGGTCTGAATAGCCGCTTGTGGGCATACATTCTGGGCGGCATCGTAACTTTAGTAATAAACATCGCAGTATCGCTACGTATTCGTAAAATATATGGGACAACAAAATAGATATAGCCTCAATCCCACCCCGAATCAGACCTTTGAGCTTGTCGGCCGTGGGGAGTACGACTTTACCACCATCCTGCACCACTCATACGAGTTGCAGGAGCAGGATCACGACATCGAATCGGCGTGTAACGAGCGCTTCCACGCCTTCCAACGCATTGTTGAGATGATTCCCGAGGAGGAGGAACTTATCCTCGAATGGGAGCACGCCAACACCCGCGCAGCTCTCGAGCTGATATATGCATCAGCAGTGGATCACTTCCTCATCAACGATTTCGAGATGGCTGCAGGTATGTTCGAAATGTTGCTCGACCTCGACCCCGAGGATCATACAGGCTGCGTTACTACGCTGGCATTCTGCTATATAGCGATGGAGGAGTACGAACTCTTTGATGATATTGTGAACGACATTTCGGACAAGACGCCCGAGAAACATCTGTTGCTGATGTGGATGGATTTCCGCCGCACGGGCGCAATTCCCGATGGTGAATTACGTCTTTTGAGCTTCAAGCACCGCCTCTTCTTCGAGGAGTTCCGCGCCGTGGAGCACCCCATAGACGATGAGTATCTCCGAGGCTTGGAGGCCGACCCTCCGACTCGCCAGGCACAAGCTCGCCAGTTGTGGCTCCAAACCGAAAATCTATGGTCGCTCCACCCCGACTTTATCACTGCTCTCCGCGAGAAGTAATATCCCGGTGACCGAATACCGAGATGTAAAACCTTGAAATACATCCCCCATATGGCAAGATTCTTCATGCTGTTTTTGTTAGCATTGGCAGTATCGTGCACCAATGACAAGAGCTATATTGGCAATCTTTTGGAGTGCCACGACTCGCTGGTCGCATATTGGGATTTCTCATCCGAGAAGTGCGCTCTGCAAGCCAAAGGATGTGACGAAACCCTCAAACTGCAAGCAAAATCGGAAGATGTAATGCCAACTTTTGTCGAAGAGGAGGGCCACAGATCGCTCTACTTCGATGGCGGGGACTACCTATATATACCTTACGACAGCACCGGCAGCCTTAATATCCGTAGTAATGCCGTCACGATGCTTGCACGCGTAAAGTGGACGAGGGGTAAAATCGGATTTGTTGCAGGAATGTGGGATGAATATGCCAATGGCGGTATGCGTCAATATGGAATGTTTATCTCGTTACCTCACTACAACGGTAAAAATCAGGTCTGCGGACATATATCGCGTACAGGTCGCCCGACACCACCCTTTCCCTATTCGATAGACTACTCGGCCAGCGCACAGGAGGTACCTAATGGGGAGTGGTGTACCGTAGCATTCAGCTATGATGGCGAGTATATACGTTCCTACTTTAACGGAGTCTGTGAGCCTCGCGAGCCGGAACTGATTCTGCATACCACAGGCTTTGAGGGATACCCTGAAGCGCTGATACAATCCAAAAATCCCTACTATTTCCCTGATGGTATCGGCAATAATGGTTCAGACTTCACTGTTGGTGCAGTCTTTGTAAAGGGTAAAATAGGCAATCATTTCCGCGGCAATATCTCGTGGATAGCACTCTACAATAGAGCATTAAGCAATAGCGAGATTGCAGAGTTGAGTAGATAGATAAGAGAGGGGGTATTTTGAGCTTGACTTACAGCACGAGACTACGGCTCCGATGTGCCGTTTCGATTAGCTGTACCCCAAGTCTATAAATAAATATAGGTATACCTATCCTCTATATCGTTGCTGAGAGAATAACGTAGAATCCTCTTCAAGATAAGGTTAAATCTTCAATCTCTCTATTTTTATATTTGCAAAGGAATTATGGTGTGCCATAACGAAGAAAGACGATTGGGATAGTTCCCCCGTACAGACCTCACCTTTAAGTTTGTCTTGTGCCAAAGATGCTCCGCTATACTCCTAAAGGTATAAACTATAAGCTTACGCAAATAATAACGCCCCCTTTACAGAAAGGGGGTTTGGGGGATAGGTAACACACATATTGCGGCAAAGCCGCAATTTCAAGTCAAGTTGGTATATCCAACTCGGCTAAAACAAGTCCTCCCTCACAGGAGGGAGGATTTAG